>JABGTQ010000332.1 GCA_018647025.1 Nitrospina sp.
TTCCATAATCAACTGCTTTACTTTAAGATTACAAGAAATTCATGAAAACAATACCCTAATCTCTATCGCAAATCAATTTTCTAAAGGTTTTAGCTCTTAAAGTCAGAGCGCTTTAAAAAGTGGATACTTGGCATCTTTTTCAGAAAGAATTGGATCTTTGGCAGGCCAGTCAATTGCTAAATCTGGATCATTCCACAGAATACCGGCTTCATTTTCCGGGGAGTAATAATTTGAGCACTTATATAAAACTTCCGCCGACTCACTAAGCACACAAAACCCATGGGCAAAACCTACAGGAATATACAGCTGAAGACTGTTTGCTTCGGAGAGTGAGAGCCCCCACCACTTGCCATAACTAGCGGAATCCCTACGAATATCTACTGCAACATCAAATATCTCCCCTTTAGTCACCCTTACCAGTTTATCTTGCCCAGATTTTACCTGATAATGAAGCCCCCTTAGCACGCCCTTTTTAGAAACTGAGTGATTATCTTGAACAAATCGGGAGGACATCCCATGTGCCTGATATCTACTCTCAGAATAGACCTCATAAAACATTCCACGTGGGTCTTCGAAAACTTTAGGTTTTATAATGAGTAGTCCTTCAATGGGGGTTTTGCTTACTTGCATTAAAAAATGCCTTTGAAAAATTGTATTCTAAAATACAGCTACTGTTTTATACTTTATCCTGCATGCAAATTCACAAATTCTTCTACAAAACTCAAGTTTAAGAAAATACAAGAAGACAAATCTCTGATGCTCCTTTTTTGGAGCGATTACAAATTATTTCAGCGTACCGACGACCAATATGTGTCTAAATAAGTAACGTGAGGGAGGAAAGACCCTAATCAAAGTGCGATCAAGATTAAACCCTAATCTGGTCAACCAATTATCAGGGCTATCAAAAAAGACACCTGAAGCTACTCCTAAAGGAACTGAAAGTAGCTCTTCATAGTAATGACGTGTGTTGAACCTTTCCCCCAACTCAGCAAGCTCTTTAAACATAAGTGGTTTTTCGTCATCTGTGCGGGCAAAAGGTGTCATCAACCTCACTAACTTTCCTACCGGGTTAATTCCTAGTGGTTCTGCAAATAAAATTTTTCCCCCAGGCTTTAGGACCCGACAAATCTCATCCAACGCCCGATTATAATCTAAGTGGTGGAGAATAGCACAACCATAAACAAAATCAAAAGACTCGTCTTCAAACTCTAGATTATGAGCATCCATTAAATGAAAATGTGGTTTGACCTTCGAAAAGGGTGCATTCTTTTTACCATGATTGATTTCTTCTTGAGAAATATTAATGCAGTGCAAGTTAGCCGGTCTAATATCATTTTCCTCAATCCAACCTTTCCATGATATCGACCCCATCTCTAACACATTTTTCCCTTGTGCATCCTTCAGTTCATTGCGAATAATTTGATTTCTCCATTGCAAGAACAAGTAAGAGGTATGCTCAAAGATTCGCATGTAACCATCTCTTCTCAGCCCTTCATTAAATGCCTCTTGTTCCCTTTGGACTCTGGAAGAAAGTGGTCCCTCTAGCATTCTATGACCTCACAAAAAAATAACGACTTATGACTAAATATTGTTTAGCGCTTCAGTACATTAATATGCCTAAAAATCTACATTATTACAAATAGATAAAACTGGGATATAATATGAAAATTTATAGTAATCAGACCTAATAAAAAAACTCCTTCACAACCTAAATCTGATATTATTCATTCTTCACTTTTTTCTTCGAATACTCTCTTTAAATCAGTAAAAAGAGCATTCATAAAATATTATTCGACTTTATTAAAATCTGTCTATGAAAATTATTCCCGCTGTCGACATTAAAAAAGGCCGTTGTGTGCGCTTATCGCAAGGAATGGCTGACCAGGAAACCGTATACTCTGATGACCCAGTTGCTATGGCTTGTCACTGGGATGAAGAGGGAGCCTCTCTTATACATATCGTAGACTTGGATGGTGCCTTTGAAGGGCAACCCGCCAATGCTGAAATTGTAAAAAATATTATATACAACAGTTCGGTCGACATTCAGGTAGGAGGCGGAATTCGCAGTCTTAAGACGATAGAGCAATATATTAACGCTGGCGCCTATAGGATAATTTTAGGAACTATTGCTTATAAAGAACCAGAATTTGTCGCCAGTGCATGCAAAGAATTTCCTGGCAAAATTATCGTTGGCATTGATGCCCGTGACGGTAATGTTGCCTTTAATGGGTGGGTCGAAGTTTCGGATCAACGTGCCACTGACTTGGCAAAAAACCTCGAATCCTCAGGTGTTGCAGGATACATCTTTACTGATATTAGCCGTGATGGAATGCTTCAAGGTCCCAATCTGAAAAGCATTAAAGAGTTCTCTGAAAGTACGAGCCTTCCAGTGATCGCATCCGGAGGAGTCGGCAAACTAAAAGATATAGAAGATCTGCTGGCACTTGAGCCCAACGGTGTAGAAGGAATTATAACGGGAAAAGCACTATATGATAAAAGTTTTACCTATGCGCAAACTCTGCAACTATTGAATCTCCATGCTGGCTAAAAGAATCATTCCCTGTTTGGACGTTAAAGACGGAAGAGTCGTTAAAGGTATTAATTTTGTTAACTTACGTGATGCCGGGGATCCGGTGGAAGTTGCCGCAGCGTATGAAAAAGAAGGAGCCGATGAGCTAACATTTCTTGACATTACTGCATCTCACGAAAAACGAAGTATCATTTTGGATATTGTCGCACGCACTGCAGAAAAAGTTTTCATGCCATTGACGGTGGGAGGCGGAGTAAGAAGTCTGGATGACATACGAAACCTTCTGAACTCAGGTGCAGACAAGGTCGCCATCAATACAGCCGCTGTAAACAACCCAGAATTCGTCCGGATCGCTTCCAAGCGGTTTGGAAGTCAATGTATTGTGGTTGCCATCGATGCAAAACGAATCGACTCTACTCTCAAGTCTGCTAACTCTAATTTAGAGTGGTGTGAACTCCACCCCGAACTATTTCTAACCGGTAATGAATCCGGTCTCTCGTTTGAAGTTTATACTCACGGCGGAAGAAATCGTACAGGCATAAATGTTTTGCACTGGGCTAAACTTATGGAAACTTATGGAGCGGGAGAAATTCTCCTTACAAGCATGGACTGCGATGGGACTAAAAAAGGCTACGACCTAAAGCTCAACCGAACCATATCTGAATCGTTAACAATCCCTCTCATAGCTTCCGGCGGAGCTGGGACACTGGATCACCTTTTTGAAGGTATCACTGAAGGCAAGGCAGACGCCGTTTTAGCTGCATCTATTTTTCACTTTAAGGAGTTCACGATCGAGGAAACAAAAAGATATTTAAAGTCAAAGGGAATTCCGGTCCGCATATAAAGTCCAGCATCATCATTATAAGACACCGCAGTTTTCAAATTCGAGAGTTTTAGTTTTCGTATCCAGCTTAGCCTCAACACCCATCGGCAGAGTAAGCATCTCTCGTCCATGCCCCGACGGAAAATCCGTTACAATTGGAAAAGAGTTGCCTGCGAAAACTTCTTTCAAAATTTCCTTGAAAGAACCATTGCTTTTCTTGGAGGGCTGGCAATTGACCATTTCTCCAAAAACAATTCCGCGAATTCCTCTAAACTTTCCAGCCTGTTTTAAATGCCAAAGCATTCCGTCAATTTTATAAATTGGTTCATTAACATCTTCGAGCAAAAGAATTTTGTTGCGTGTCCTAATTTCCCATGGAGTCCCTAGAGATCGACATAATAAAGTAAGGCAACCACCTATCAACTTACCTTCTCCAACTCCTGGCCTAAAGATACGTGCTTCTTTTGCAGTCAATCGTTTACCTGCTTTATTTCCCAAAAGAATCCTACCAAACTGGCGTTTTGATTTTGTCATCGGGTAACGCCCAAAATTTCCTGCTATCATAGGTCCGTGAAATGTAACCATCGAACACTGCTGAACAAGAAACAAAATAAGAAGAGTGATATCACTAGAACCCACAAAAACTTTGGGGTTCTTACTAATAATGGAAGGATTTAACTTGGGAAGGACGCGGTTAACTCCATACCCACCTCGCGCGCAAAAAATACCTCTTATTTCAGGATTTCTAAAAAAATCGTGCAGATCCTTAGTCCTCTGTGCATCTGTCCCTGCCAGATAACGATCCTTCTCGTATATGTGTTCGGCAAGCACGGGGCAAAACCCCATTCGCTCGATCACACTCAATCCTTTTTCCAAAGTTTTTTGATCAACCGGTCCCGCCGGTGCAACGATACCTACCCTATCTCCCTTCTTTAACTTTTTAGGATATTTCATATATTTTTCAGCATTACAAATCTACCTGGAAATCAGTACAATGTAACTTTTACCAAATAACCCCAATTGAACCATGAGCGCTGTTACTGCTGTCCTACAAGCTAGAATGAAATCAACCCGTCTACCGGGAAAAGCCCTTTGCCCCCTAGCCGGCATACCATTGACCGAGCATATCATTAATCGAATCAAAGCGGTGACCGATTTTGATCATATTGTACTTGCTGTCCCCGATTCTCCTACTGAGGCACCTCTTATAGAAATGGCAGAACGATTAAACGTTATTATTGCCAGGGGGCCTGAAGAAGATGTTCTCGAAAGATTCCTAATTGCCGCAGATCAGGTCAAGGCCCAAAATATTGTCCGTATTTGTGGGGACAACCCATTAATCGACAGGCAATTGATGCGTCTGTTAATTCATACGCATCTAAAAGAAAATACAGATTACACAGTTACATCTGATTCTATTCCGCTAGGAACAGGAACAGAAATAGTTAAAGTCAGCGCATTAAAAAAAATTTCCAGCGTTACAATGCAAACTAAATACAGGGAGCATGTCACTACCTGGTTTCACGATAATCCCACACTTGCAGTTCAATCTCGCGTTCCAGCGCCGGTCTACCTAAGAAACAAATCTCATCGATTGACCATCGATACCAGAAATGACCTGACTCTCATGGGGAAAATTTTTAATGAGTTTTATACCCTCACCTCACCTCTTCTCGATCTTCAGAAAGTTATCCAGTTTTTGGATACTCACCCTGACATAGCCCAAATTAATGCTAATACTCCCCAAAAAAACTGGCGATCTCAGCCTAAATAAAAACTTTTATTTTTTTCTAAAGTTTCAAGTTCCTGCTCCGATACGCAAATTAAGCATGAGAGCAACCTAATTTAGGTAGCACTTAAAGTGATTAAATTCTAAAGGAACTAGTATGGAAATTTTAGAGTAAGTGGGCTCGAAGAAAACCCACTCTAATAAAATTCTTCGGGGGGATTTAAAGAAGCAAAAAACATAAATTAAAAGTTTTAAAGATAAGAATAAAACTTTCCAACTCATGGTGGAGGATTAGGGAAATGGCAATTCGTATATTCAACAATACGGCTGCGGTAAATGCTCAGAGAAATCTGGATATTAATAGTAGTCGGTTATCAAAATCAATAGAACGTATTTCATCCGGCATACGGATTAATAAAGGATCCGACGACGCTGCGGGTCTTGCGATTTCTGAAGGGCTACGATCTGACATTCGAGCCCTACGACAAGCCACAAGAAATGCAAACGACGGGATGTCTCTCGTCAACGTTGCAGAGGGTGCTCTCAACGAACAGTCTGGTATTCTCATTCGTCTCCGCGAGTTGGCATCACAGGCCGCAACCGGAACTGTTGGTTCGACTGAACGTGCGAGTATTCAACTCGAGTTCTCTGCTCTTCGTCAGGAGCTCACACGTATCGCCAACACAACTGAATTTAATGGAATTGGTCTAATTGATGGTTCTCTCGCCTCTAGCGTGGCGTCTACCAGTCACACTTTGATTCAAATCGGGATCGATAACACAGCAAACAGCAGACTCGATCTAAATGATACTCTCGCCCTAGATGCTGTGACCGCAGAAAAGTTGGGATTAAATGTTCTTTCTGTTTCGGCTTCTGCGGAGGCATTAACAGCACTAGCTTCAATCGAGACCGCTATCGCATCAGTAACTGCGAGCCGAGGTAAAGTAGGTGCCATACAAAACCGACTGCAGCGCTCGGTCAGTTCTCTTAGTATTTCCACTGAAAACTTGCAAGCAGCAGAGTCAGCAATAAGAGACGCAGATATTGCCCATGAAATAGCCGAGTTGACCCGAAACCAGATCCTGGTCCAAACATCAACCGCCATGGTGGGACAATCAAACCTGATTCCGCAGTCCGTGCTCCAATTATTGACATAGAAGTGGATAAATAATTAAAGTCTCAAAAATAGGCCTTTGAAGCACACCGTTTATCGTAAACGGATAAAAAAGGGACTTCTATGATGAATGTTATAAAAGTGAGAAA
>JABGTQ010000055.1 GCA_018647025.1 Nitrospina sp.
ATTAAAGAGGTTAAAGAAAAAAGAGGAGTCCAAACTCTAACAAATAGGATTGGAGTTTGGTTAGACACTCCTATTATAGATTTACAAAACGGCCAGGGTTTTTTGCAGCGCAAGTTTCCGGGAATTGTTCACAGGTTTGCGCGTTACAGTATAGATCCAGCGAAACAAGCTATTCTTATTTACCCTACTTTGCATTATCAAAATGGTGGTATCGAGATAGACAAGGATGGTTGTACCAAAGTGAAGGGTTTATGGGCTGCTGGCGAAGTAACAGGGGGACTGCATGGAACCAACCGGCTTATGGGAAATTCGTTATTGGACATAATTGTTTTCGGACGAAGGGCTGCAATATCGGCACAAAATAGTTTGCCTGAAAGGCGACGAGTTACTCTGACTCGTTTGAAAGAGTTTAGAGCAAGTTTGGGAATCAACTCAGCCCGTCAACAATTGTTATCTCCGCAACTCTTTCCCACCCAAACTGGGATGAAAATTTCATTTGAGAGAAAAGTGATCATGGAATCGCAGGATGAAAACTCAAGGTCGACCAATCAGCTTTCTTTTGAACCTCCAGACCCATTTACAAAGTGAGAAAGTTGCAACTATGATCGATATTGTTTCTATTTATTGGGTAAAAATACTTGCCACTCTCTTAATTTTCATCGCTTTAATTATTTTGTTTGTGCGAAGCGCTAATGATAAATCTAATATTTCTGGCGCGGAATTAGTTCAAAGGGAACTGGACAAGTTGAATGATAATTACGCAGTATTTTGTAATGTGGTAATTCATTTAGAAAGAGGAATGTCTCAAATTCCATACGTCGTAGTTTCTCCTTATGGAGTTTTTGTTGTGGCTTGCTGTTATCACGTTGGGAAAATTTCTGGACAAAAAAATGATCGAGAATGGAGGATAAAAGCAACAGGTATTGACGAGAGGATACTGAACCCACTTTGGGAAAATCGTAAATATGTTAACGCCCTCGAAAAAAAACTCAACCAATCACTACCTTTTATTCCTCTTGTTGTCTTCACCCATGCGAAACTTATTGATGACTTCGGGTTGGTAGCGGTAGATATAAGCCGATTGCAGAAATTTTTTTCAAGCCACACGAATGTATTGATTGGGCAGTCTGATCAAAAGTCGGTTATCGCTATTTTAAAAGAGTGAGACTATACTGATTGTGGGTGTGGCTTATTTCCTAATTTTATATGAAAAATAATAGTAGTCTCGACTTGTAAGAAAAAAAGAGATTTTTTTAGGCCTTAACTTATTAATTTTGTAGGTAATACTAGATTGGTAATTTAATTTTTTAATCCTTAGATAAGGTGAGTATTAAAATATGAAAAAAATGGTTTCTTTAACGGTGTTATTTCTATTTGGCTTTATTTTGGTTTCATTGCCAGTGTATGTAGAATCTGCTGTCTATAAGCCGAATTGCGATACGAATAAAACTACAGTTTGCACGATAGAACTATGGTTGGCACATAAGCACAAAAAAAATAACCGGGAGATTCGAAAATTTTTAAAATCTAAGCAACTCAAAGTTTTGAGGCATACCATTCAGTATTGGAAGCCCAAAGGCGGTCACCCGCCCACCAATATAGCGATTGGCAGCATGGTAAGTGCTAAAGATGCCCGTTTGATGATCGAAATTGCATTAAAATATAATGATAAAATTGACGGTTTAATTCTTCGTCCATTAAATCCACCCAATTATGTTGCTATCGCGACTTCGGCTTGGGATGAACAATCGGAGATTTTGATTAGCCTCGAAGATCTTGAAAAACTTAGAGACCCTAAGCTGAATACCCAACAGTTTCAGGCTTTATATGCTGAGTTAACAAATGAAGTCGAAAACTCCAAGAAAAGAGACCCATTCTATTGATTAGAATCCATCAACTTCTTGTTTATCAATTGACAAATTTCGATGGATTTGATAGAAGCGACCCTTTACATTTGATTCATTTTAGTCAGTAGAGGCTTCCCGATAAGCACTTGTTTTTTTTGAGTAACTTGAGGACAGGTGTATCGTTAGGATTTTTTCTTACATTGAAGACAGTTAGTTGAGTTAAATTGGATACCATTTTATATTAGGGGATTAATTATGTTGGATATCGCATTTGCCATGGCACCACCACCAGAGGCAGCGGGCCAGGGGGGAGGGAGTCTACTTTCTCTCTTGCCGCCAATGATCATGATGTTTGCGATTTTTTACTTCATTTTGATCAGGCCACAACAGAAGAAACAGAAAGATGCTCGAAAGATGCTTGATGATTTGAAAGAAGGAGATAACGTGGTCACCTTGAGCGGGATTCATGGGACAGTTAAAAAATTAAAAGACGATATTGTGGTATTGCAAATAGATAATAATGTCAGGATTAAAATTAACCGTACCTCTATTGGAATGAATAGAGAATCAAGTAAAAATTAAGAATGCACACAGATCTTAAATGGAAAATTCCTTTGATCCTATTTGCTATTCTTGGGTCGGCTTATTTGGCATATCCTTTGAAGGATAAGATTGCCTTGGGCCTAGATCTTCAAGGTGGAATGCATCTGGTGCTTGAAGTTCAGACCGAAAAAGCTGTTGAGACGACTTTGGAACGCATCGCAGATGATATTAAGCGTGAAATTGAAGAAGAGGATTATGAAGTCGATCGAGTTCGTGCTGACGTTGAAAATAAAACGGTAACAGTTCTTATGGTCGACGCGATTGACCTCAAACCTGTTGAAGAGATAATGAACAATCACACTGCCTACCTTCAAAATGAAGGTATGGTGCGAGAAGGACGTGGGTACTTGTTTAGGTTATCTAAAGAAGAAGAAACTAAAATTGAGCAAAATGCGGTAAGTCAAGGTCTAGAAACTATACGCAATCGAGTAGATCAATTTGGTGTTTCCGAACCTACTATACTGGCGCAAGGAGAAAGGCGTATTCTTGTGCAACTACCTGGGATTAAGGATGCTGATCGCGCCATTAAACTGATTGGTAAAACTGCTCAATTGGAGTTTAAACTCATTAATGAATCAGTAAGTCCCCAGACTGCTATAAATGGGGCTATGCCTGAGGGTAGTGAGATTTTATACAAGCGTGAAAAAAGTATAGAAACAGGTGAGGTAACTAAGACACCCTTTCTTGTGAAAAAACGAACTGCCCTTACTGGAGAAACTTTGAGCGGTGCTGAAGTGCGTTATGATAGCGACTTTAATGAACCTTATGTTGCGATTACGTTCGATAGTATTGGTGCCATGATTTTTCAAGAGGTTACTCGGGCTAATGTTAAGAAACGTCTTGCAATCGTTCTAGATGATAACATTTACTCCGCTCCTGTGATCCAAGAAGAAATTGGTGGGGGCCGGGCTCAGATTACAGGTCAGTTTACTACTGAGGAAGCACGTGATCTGGCAATTATATTAAGGGCAGGAGCGTTGCCTGCACCTGTAGTGATCCTTGAAAATAGAACAGTAGGTCCATCCCTTGGGAAAGATTCTATTGAACAGGGGGTACGGTCTATTTTTCTAGGGGCTATACTGGTTATTGTATTCATTGCTATTTACTACAAACTTTCTGGTTTGATAGCGGTTATAGCATTGATGCTAAACCTTGTTTTGATACTTGGTGCTCTGGCGTATTTCGGGGCAGCACTAACACTCCCTGGTATTGCTGGCATGTTGCTAACGGTAGGAATGGCTATAGATGCCAATGTATTAATATTCGAGCGAATACGAGAGGAAGTACGTGTTGGCAAAACAGTTCGTGCTGCGATTGATGCAGGATTCGCAAAGGCTTTGAGTACTATCGTGGATGCTAATATAACAACCTTCATAGCGGCAGTTGTTTTGTTTCAGTTTGGTACCGGACCTATTAAGGGATTTGCAATTACTTTATGTATTGGTATTGCAGCTAGTATGTTCACGGCTGTATTTGTTAGCCGGGTAATATTTGATATTTTTATGAGTAGGAAAAAAGTAGCCAACCTAAGCATATAAGAAAACTATAATGGAAATTTTTAAACGTGTTACCGAATTTGATTTTATGGGAAAAAAAACTATGGCTACATGGTTGTCCTGTGCCATCATCCTGATAGGAATCATTTCTATAATGATGCACGGAGGCTTGAAGTACGGTATTGATTTTGCCGGTGGTACTTTGGTCCAACTTAAATTCGAAAACCCACCTGTAATTGAAGATATTAGAGATGGGTTAAGAACAATTGAACTTGGTGATAGTACGATTCAGGAATTTGGTTCAAAAAACCATATATTAGTCCGTGTTGAAAGGTCTGAAGGGAAGCTCGAAGAGATTGGTACTAAAATTAAAAATAGTTTAACTGAAAAATATAAAGCAGGAAGTATTCTCGTTGAGCGAGTGGAGATGGTTGGCCCTAAAGTCGGGAAAGATTTACGAGAGAAAGCAATTTTATCAATTGTGTATGCAATAATAGGGATTGTCATTTATATATCTTGGCGTTTTGAATTTCAGTACGCTGTAGCTGCGATCATTGCACTGATTCATGATGTTATGGTTACTATGGGGGCTTTTTCGTTAGCAGACAAAGAGTTTACATTGGTTATCGTGGCAGCTTTTCTTGCTATTATTGGTTATTCCCTTAACGATACCATTGTTGTATTTGATAGAATTCGTGAAAATATGCGCCGAAAGGGTAAGAACTCGCTAAGGGATACCATTAATACTAGCATCAACCAGACTCTCAGTAGAACAATACTTACATCCGGCACGACGTTGTTAGTGGTTGTTGCCCTTTTTTTTCTAGGTGGAGAGATCATACACGATTTTTCATTCGCCTTGATGGTAGGTGTTCTTGTTGGGACCTACTCCTCAATTTTTATTGCCAGTGTATTTCTTGTTTATTGGGAAAATCGAAGCACTAAAAAACGTATTTGAAGTAGCTTTTCTGCGTATAAACTTTGATTCTTTAAAAGTTTGCATTCCCTTGTACGCCGTGATAAATTTTTTAGCGGTCCTTAACACAGCTAAACACACTATCAGGTTAACTTTCCTGACAAACCGAGAACAATCACTTCAATGAATCCGCAACTTAAAAATTTGATAGAGCTTCAAGCAATAGACAGCCAAATTAGTGAGTTGGAACATGGAAAGGCGGCAATTCCTAAACAGATAGAGTCAGGTAAGGCAGGAGTTAAAGAACAAAAGAACCAGTTGATGGAGGCAGAAAGTAGTCTTGCACAACTACAAAAGGAACGGAAAGGTTTAGAAGTAGATGTTATTGCAGAAAACGATCATGCAGCCAAAACTAAAGTCAAACTTTCATCTGTAAAGACTAATAAAGAATATAGCGCAATTCTTGTTGAAGTTGATGCGGTAAAGCAAAAGATTTTGGTTCTTGAAGACAGAGAGCTCGAGTTAATGGAAATACTTGAGGAAAAAGAAAAAGAACTTATTCCACTTAAAGCTAGTTGCAAGGAAGAGGAAGAAAGTTTTAACGTTTATAAATTAAAAAAGGAAGCTGAGGCTGAACGGACCGAAAAAGAATTAGAAGTAATTCGTCCAAGGCGCTCTCAAGCTGCAAATAACCTTGAAGTAAAATTACTGGAACATTATACAAAAATTTTTAAAGCACGAGACGGTGTGGTTGTGGTACCCATTCAGGAAAATATATGTCAGGGATGTCTCCAACAAATTCTTCCTCAACAAGTGATAGATGTGAAGTGTGGAGAAATAATAATTTATTGCGAACAATGTGCACGTATTCTTTATTGGAAAGAAACAAAAGAAGATGCGGTGCCGAAGTAAACTGGGTGATCGCTGTTTCGGTTATTGAGCCGAGAGAGAGGAAAGTCCGGGCTCCAAAGAGCAGGATACTCCGTAACGCGGAGTGAGGGTGACCTCAAGGAAAGTGCAGCAGAAAAGATACGGCCAACCCGAGGAGAAGCTTACTTTTTCTCGGCGGCAAAGGTGAAAAGGTGAGGTAAGAGCTCACCAGTACCGCCGGTGACGGCGGTAGCTTTGCAAACCCTATCCGGAGCAAGATCAAATAGGAAAGTGCTTGAGGACGGCTCGTCCAAAACTTTCGGGTTGATCGCTTGAGCCTATCGGTAACGACAGGCCTAGATTGATGATCACCACTTCTTTGTAGGGCATACGCTCTTAGAAGGAGAACAGAACCCGGCTTATGGTTTACTTCCCCGCGTAGTTTTCATTAGAAGCAGTCTTACTTTTTGAATGAGCAAGAAATTTTTGCATTGGATGAATCCCTCTTATTCTTGATCAAAAGAGGGTGCCGGAGGTATTGAAAAGAATCTATTTTCTAAATCTTTAAATCGTTTTAATTGATATTATTTGGCTATGGGATATGGTTTTTTTTATAGAGGGGGTTGTTTCAGATGGTAGTCTGTATTTAGCTGAAATTGATGTCCTACGGCGATCAGGCTTTCTTCATCAAAATGTTTACTCATCAGTTGAAGGCCAATCGGCATTCCATTTTTTTTTGAAGTTCCGCATGGAATGGAAATCCCAGGAATACCTGCGAGGTTGGCTGAGATGGTATATATGTCGGAAAGATACATCTTGATAGGATCATTTACACGTTCCCCAAGTTTAAATGCAGTTATTGGTGAATTGGGAGCAATAATCACATCGCATTGTTCGAAAGCATTTTCGAAGTCCTGTTTGATGAGGGTGCGAACTTTCTGTCCTTTTAGATAGTAGGCGTCGTAGTAGCCAGAACTGAGAACAAATGTTCCTAGTATGATCCGGCGCTTTACTTCTTCACCGAACCCTTCTTGTCTGGTATTTATATACATTTCGAGTAAACTATCTGATTTTTTTGAACGGTAACCGTATCGGACTCCGTCATAACGGGATAAGTTTGCGCTTGCCTCAGCACAGGCGATAATATAGTAAGTTGCCACTGAATACTGAAGGTGAGGCAGTGAAATCTCTACTTTTTCCATTCCGAGTGACTCAAGAGTTTTAATTGCTTCTTGCACAGATGCTTCAACTTCTGAATCAATTCCCGAGGTGAAATACTCTTTTGGAATTCCCATTTTTAATCCGGATAAGTTTTTCTCTAAACTATTCATAAAGTTTGGTAGTTTTAAATCCGCAGAAGTTGAGTCCTTTGGGTCTTTCCCAGCTATTACGTTCATCAATAGCGCCGAATCCGCAACTGTTTTTGTCATGGGACCGATTTGATCCAATGATGATGCAAACGCAACAAGTCCGAAGCGAGAGACTCTCCCATAAGTTGGTTTGAGACCGGTTACGCCGCAAAAGTTAGCAGGTTGTCGTATTGACCCTCCGGTATCACTTCCCAGAGCCGCTAGGCATTCATGGGAAGCTACTGCTGCTGCGGAGCCACCGCTTGATCCTCCAGGAACTCGACTTAAGTCCCATGGATTCATTGTTGGGTGATGCCAGGAATTTTCTGTTGATGAGCCCATGGCAAATTCATCCATATTCGTTTTGCCTACGATCACAGCTCCTGCTTTTTTAAGTCTATTAACCACTGTGGCATCATATGGAGCAATGAACTGGTCAAGCATTTTTGATGAACAGGTAGTGAGTGCGTCTTGCATACAGATAAGGTCTTTCAAAGCTATGGGAATACCAAGGAGAGGTGCGTCGTGACCTGCAGCTAGTTTTCGGTCAGCTTCCTGAGCTTGATTCAGGGCTATATCTTTGGTTAGATGAACAAAGGCTTGAACTTTAGGTTCTATCTTTTCGATGCGCTGATATATTGCTTCAGTAAGTTCTAGAGCAGAATATTTTTTCTGCAGCAAGTCTTCTTTTGCTTGAAGAATGGTTTTTCTATGCATAACTTTAGTTAGATAATCTTTGGAACTTCGTAATGCCCCTTATTTTTTGAGGGTGCTGCAGTCAGATAGTCTATATTTTTTGATTTAGAGGTTTCATCATCACGAAAAACATTGTTGATAGGAAGAATGTGGGAGGTTGGTTGCACATTTGATGTGTCTAACTGATTGAGTTGGCTCATGTAATCAACTACCTGTTCTAAATAGCAATAGAGCTTATCGCTTTCGGTTTCAGTGAGCCTTAATCTAGCTAGTTCAGCGATCTTTTGTATGTCGATTTTGTCAGACATTGGTATTAGTTGAAAAAAAATAGGGGGAGAAAATTAAGCTGCGGCTGCTGACTTACGTTCCTTTTTTGGTTTCTTTTTTTCTTCTGCCATTTTTGCTGTTGCAGATATTTTTGCAACCTTACGTTCTAATCTTTTTACTTTTTTTTTCTTTTGTCGAGAAACAAGATCATTTTTTTTATCCGCTGCATTTTTTATTGCATCAGAAAATTCTGTTTTAGCTTTTGCAATGTGTGTTTTTAATTGGTCCATAGTTGCCATAAATTTAAGTCACCTCATTCATAAATTGCTTGGGAAATTAGACTTTATAACAAATTTTATTTCAAACCACAACCTGAAAGCTAATATTGTGGATCCTGATCATTTTTTAATGTTGATGGCAAGTGCAAATGATCTAGATAATATCTTAAAAATCTAGATGATTGGGGTTCTATAAGGTTTATCTAGTGGGTTGAAATAGGTTAATAGAGTAACTAAGGCCGTGCTTTATTTATTGGGTCTTCTTAAGCGAGAACGATTACAATAAAGCAAGGTCGATACGTCGTAGTGATATGTCGACTTGTTTTACTAGCACTTTAATAAGATCCCCTATTTTATAAATTTTGTTTCTACGTTGACCCATCCATTTATGATCTTGCTCTATATGTATATAGTAGTCGTCTGTGAGACTAGATACGTGCACCAGTCCCTCAACAAAAACCTCAGCTAGCTCAACAAAAAAACCAAATGGTGTCACGCTGACAATCGTTCCGTTAAAGGATTTTCCGATTTTGTCAGACATAAACTGCGTACGCCTAAGATCTGTTATTTCGCGCTCCACTTTTACTGCTTTTTCTTCATTCAGAGTTGATTGTTCTGCAGTTTCCTTCATTTCTTTAGCAAGAATTTTTTTTTCGTGTGCGGAGAATTTATGATTCAAACTTTCTTTAAGAAGTCGATGTGTTACTAAATCAGGATATCTGCGAATGGGTGATGTGAAATGAGTGTAGTGTTTGAATCCTAAACAGAAGTGACCGGGGTCTTTTTCCGAATACTGAGCTTTTTTCATAGTTCTTAGCAATAGTGTGTTGACTACTCTTTCCTCTGGTCGACCGCGGACTCTTTTAAGAATATTTTGGAGGTCAGTGGAACTGACATTGCTTGGGGAATTTAAGCGAAGGCCAAACCCGGCAACAAACTCCTGAAATGCGGCAATTTTTTTTTCATCAGGTGATTCGTGAACCCGATGAATA
>JABGTQ010000056.1 GCA_018647025.1 Nitrospina sp.
ACCTAAAAAAACTACAAAAAAACCTTAATATCACTAATAACTCAAATTATATTTTCAACTAAGCATTAATTAACCACTAGATTTATACTTTAAAAATTCTACCAGGGTAATGGTTTCCGTTGCAAATCAAGTATGATTATATTAAAACCTAACAATGCTATCACGTGCATTTAATCTTATATTTTTCTTTAAAGTATTACCTTATTTTTTTTTAACATCATATACTTCATGAAAATCGTTCCTATAGAAAAATTAAGCAACATACAGCCATGACAAGCAATACTCTGGAACCAAGGTTTATTGCTATTGAAGGTTGTATCGGAGCAGGAAAAACCTCCTTAGTTGACCTTTTAGGAAAACAGTTTGATGTGCAAATTATTAGAGAAGTAGACTCTGAGAATCCATTTATTGATAAATTTTATCAAGACAGAGATTCTTACGCCTTTCAAACTCAGATGTTTTTTTTACTAAACCGCTACAATCAGTATATGAACTTAACGCAGAGAGACCTCTTCAGCTCTGTAGCCCTGGTTGATTATCTTTTTCATAGAGACCGCCTATTTGCCGTACTAAACTTGAGTGATCAAGAGCTCAAGCTATACGATCAAGTTTATTCACTCTTAAGCAATAAGGTCCCAAAACCAGATCTAGTAATTTTTCTTCAGGCTAATAGCGAGGTCCTACGTTCTCGCATTGAAAAAAGGGCACGTGAATATGAAGCCTTTATGGATCCAGACTAT
This sequence comes from Nitrospina sp., assembly GCA_018647025.1. Classification (GTDB taxonomy): domain Bacteria; phylum Nitrospinota; class Nitrospinia; order Nitrospinales; family VA-1; genus Nitromaritima. The sequence continues at coordinate 741 of JABGTQ010000056.1, forward strand.
CTAGATAATGTCAATAAAACCTTTAATAACTTCTTTTTTTACTACTCTGAAACCCCATTATTAGTAATCAATACAAATGAAATTGATTTCGTTGAAAAAAAATGTGATCTTGAGGCATTGATAATAAAGATTAATAGCCATAGAATAGGACGCGAGTATTATAATCCGCTTGGATCCTGATGGACCGGGACGGTTAAATTTTTAGAAGCAAGTTGATTGAGAAACAGGAGGACCTCAACAAGTAGGCCTTATGTGTTAGAAATCCTCACATCAATGCTCATTAATTTTTATCCGCCCTCCGATTTACATCGGCGGGCTTTTTTATTGTTCATTAACAAAATAAAAATCTATTTTTTTTGAAAATTTTTTATTGTATGTCATTTGACCTAAAGGAAATTTGTCGTGAATCATAATAAAAAAACTGTCCCTATGATTGCGGAACGAAAGAATTCATTAAAAAAAATAGTTGCACTTACCGCCTTTGACTATAGTTTTTCTCGACTGATTGATACAACAGACATTGATATAATACTAGTAGGTGATTCATTATCAATGGTAGCAATGGGACACAGCACTACACTTCCAGTAACTATGGATGAAATGATTATGTATACCTCTGCCGTAAGAAGAGGCTGTAACAATTCTCTTCTTGTCGCAGATATGCCTTTTATGTCCTATCAAATATCTAATGAGCAGGCCATCACTAATGCAGGGAGATTTATTCAAGAGGGCGGTGCGCAGGCAGTAAAGTTGGAAGGTGGAACGAACATAGCTAGTCGAGTTCACGCTTTAACATATTTAGATATTCCCGTCATGGGTCACATTGGTATCACACCTCAATCAATAAATCGTCATGGAAAATACCAGGTTAGAGGGAAAACATTTGAGGATGCACGAAAAGTCAAGCAGGATGCCCTTGCACTCCAAGATGCTGGAGTCTTCTCAATCGTTCTCGAAGGAATATATGATGACCTAGCAGCTGAAATAACACAAATTTTAAAGATTCCTACTATAGGCATAGGGGCTGGCGTTAATTGCGATGGACAAATTTTGGTATTGCATGACCTTCTGGGATTGGGCATGGATTCATCTCCAAAGTTTGTCAAGAAATATACTAATCTAGCCAACGAAACTAAAAAAGCCGTAAACAATTATATTCAGGAAGTACGTGATCAAACATTTCCTGATGCCAATCATTCTTATAATTTAAAATCAGAAAACTAAACTCTGAAACGAAAATAATTAAAAAGTAAAGACTTATAGCAAAACCTACATGAAAACTATTACATCAATTGAAGAAATGAAAAAATGGAGCCGATTAGCCCTTTCCAATAACAAATCAATTGGATTTGTAGCGACTATGGGTTGTCTTCATGAAGGGCATCTTAGCTTAATAAAAACCTCCACCGAGGAATGTGATAATACAGTAGTTAGTATATTCGTAAACCAAACCCAATTTAGTCCTGAGGAGGATTTTGATTCTTATCCACGAAACATCAAATCAGACAAACTCATTTTACAAACTGCTGGTGTAGATATTATGTTCAACCCAAACCAAAAAGATTTCTATCCTGAGGAATTTCAAAGTTTTGTAACAGTTGAGAAAAAAACTAACTATCTTTGTGGAGTAAGCCGCCCTCGGTTTTTTAGGGGCGTTACCACAGTTATTTTAAAACTGTTTAATATCATAAAACCAAATACTGCTTATTTTGGAGAAAAAGACTGGCAACAACTCCAAGTAGTTCGAACAATGGTTCGTGATTTAAACATGGATGTTTCCATTGTGGGGAAACCTATTGTGAGAGATAAGGATGGACTCGCTATGAGTTCACGAAATCTCAATTTATCAAAATCTGAGCGTCGCACTGCCCTTAAATTGACTCAGGCACTTGAAATAGTCCAAACTCTCGTGACAAAAGGTGAGAGTTCTGCTGTAAATATTCGCGCCAAAATCCAAGAAACAATCGAAAAGAAGCAAGGAGCGAAGATAGACTATATTTCCGTATGCGATCCAGAGAATTTCAAAGAACAAACAGAAATTCATTCAAGAGTACTAGTCGCACTAGCCGTTCGAATAGGTACAACTCGTCTTATAGACAACCGTATTATAGAGAAAAATTAATGCAACAAATAATGTTAAAATCTAAACTCCATCGGGCGAAAGTAACTGATATCCTGATAGACTATGAGGGTAGTATAGAAATAGACGAAGATTTAATGGATCAAGTTGGCATAAGAACTCATGAGCAAGTTCATGTTTTTAATATAAATAATGGCAATCGATTTATCACCTATGCGATCCCAGGAGAAAGAGGAAATCTGGCTATCTCTATTAACGGAGCAGCTGCGCATCTTACAAAGATAAATGATCGCATCATCATTGTTGCCTATGGTATTATGGATTTAAATAATGATCATATATCTCCAAAAGTTCTCGTACTAAACGAAAACAATCAAATTATTAAAAAAAAAGGAATGTAGTTTTTTTGATTAAAAAACACTTAAAGCGAGTTGTTTATTCATGGATATTTTAATTACATTGGCATTAGTATTTATGGTTTGGATGTGCATAGATTGCATGCAACGCAAAGAACACTTTGTATGGATAATTATTATGGTAGTTCTATTTCCAGTAGGTGCAGTAGCGTACTATTTTACTGTAAAATCGAAGGCTGGCAATATACCTGGTCAATCGATACTGAATACCGTAAAGCTTAAAAATAAACCTGGAGAACTAGAAACTGATGAAACTCTTCAGCTTAAAGAAATGATAGGAAAGTTCCACAAAGCCTACCACTATGAAAGGCTTGGACAAACGTATCTCGATAAAAAACAGTATGACCTTGCCATTCCTCAGTTTAAGGAGGCCATTAAACGAGACAATGAATCGAACGAGGCACGTTATGGTCTGGGAAAAGCATTACATGCTATGGGGAATTACTCAGAAGCAGCTGAAGTACTCGGGGAATTAGTTAAAATTGACAAGAAGTATGACTATGGTAATGCTATTTTTGGACAAGCAGAATGTTATAGGCTGGGTGGACTCGAAGATAAAGCTTTAAAAACATATGAGGAAGTTATTAAATCCTTTCATTTTTTTAAAGCTGTCTATCACTATGCGAACCTTTTAGACCAAAAAGGTGAAAAAGATGAAGCAATTAGTCAGATGAAATCACTGGTCGGATCATCAAAAGATCTACCAGACTATAAACTGGAAAAAGAACGTTTCTGGATTGACGAAGCATATAAGTTCCTCAAAAAAAATGGTGTGGAAATGGCATAACGATTTTCATCTCAAATAAATATTACCTGCTTCTACATATCCCGAGATTACTAGCCAAAAACCTAAAAACCTTAGAAAAAAATCTGCTGAGAAACTGACAAATCATAAAAAAATAAATACCAAAAAAGCCCACCTAATAAAGCATAAAGAATACTATTTCTATAAACTAATTTCATAAATATCAGTAGACGGTTATCCGTTTTCTAAAATCTTAGTAGTTTTTTTACCAACTTACTTACGTAAAAATTTTTTCAAAATCGAATTCATATCGTATAAAAGCGCTATAGGGCGACCATGTGGACAGGTATACGGCATCTCAGTTTCCTGTAAATCGAAAATCAGCTTTCTTATTTGATCCAAATTAAGATTAGTATTTACTTTTATCGCGTTTCGGCAAGACATCATAATAAGTATTTGCTCAAATTTTTCATTTAATGCCTCCTCATATTTTTGAGAAGGAAGCATATCAACAATTTCTCGCAAAATTTCTTCCTTATCGTTATTTTTTAATATCGCAGGCACTGTCCTCAACAAGAACTCATTCTTACCAAATAACTCCAACTCTAACCCAAGCTCACTCAAAGACTTCTGGTGGCGAACTAATAATTCTATTTCGTTTGGGGAAAACTCTAAAGTTAGCGGAAACAATAACTTTTGAACTTCAACTTTTTTATATTTAGCTGTATTTTTAAAGCGATCATAAAGCACGCGTTCATGAGCTATATGTTGGTCAACCACTAGTATTCCGGGTTTTCCCTGCATCAAAATAAAGGAACGGTCTAATTGCCCTAACGGTTCAAATTCAGAATAAATAAGATTAGAAACGGCACTGGGTTTTTCATGAAAAATTTCAATTTGCGGCGAACTAGGGTTGACTGAGCCAAGGCAATCTGAAAATCCAGAAGAATCGTTGTCAGTAAAACTCATCTCAGAAGACAGC
>JABGTQ010000333.1 GCA_018647025.1 Nitrospina sp.
ACAATCATAGATGAAATAATTAGAGGGATAACAAGCATCTTCAGTGTATCGAGAAACATTTCTCCCATCCATTCGACTACAAGCATTTCTTTTCCAAAAATCCACCCACAGAGTCCTCCCATTGAGATACCTATCAACATCGTGTAGAGCAATATATTATTTTTTTTCATAACACCTTTTTATGAGTCTAATAATTCTAGCGATAAACCAGCGGTCAATTGAAATGTAATCTAAAAAAACAATAGTTCTCAAATATTACTTAAACGTTATAATACATGTACACAACCTAATGAACACGTTTAAAAAAAGAAGTAATTCTCTATAGAGTTTTTCATATTGTATAAGGAGGTTTATGGCAGATACAGCAAAGGTTACTTACCAAGGCAAAACTTATGAATTTCCCGTCGTCGAAGGGACCTTCGGAGAGAAGGCCATCGACATCGGAAACCTGAGAAAAGAAACGGGACTCATTACGTTTGACCCAGGCTACATGAGCACAGGCTCTTGTAAAAGTTCTATAACTTTTCTTGATGGAGAAAACGGTATTCTTTTATATCGAGGAATCCCCATAGATCAATTAGCAGAAAAAAGTACCTTTATTGAAACCTCCTATTTACTGATATACGGCATACTACCAAACTCCAAACAACTTGCTGACTTCAAGCACCACATAACTCACCACTCAATGGTTCACGAGTCTATTAAAAGATTTTACGACGGCTTTCCCATTAACTCGCACCCTATGGCTGTATGTAGTGCAGTTGTAGGGTCACTAGCGACTTTCTACCAAAATGAACTAAGTGTTCGTGATGATCAAGAGGTAGAAATTGCAATTCATCGACTTATAGCAAAATTACCGACTATCGCTGCATATAGTTATAAAAATTCAATCGGACAACCCCTTCCCTATCCAGACAATTCGCTTGATTACTCAACTAATTTTTTAAAAATGATGTTTGCGACACCATGCGAAAAGTATGAAGTAGACCCCGTGATTGCTAAAGCCTTAGAAGTGCTTCTAATTCTTCATGCAGACCACGAACAAAACTGTTCTACTAGTTCCGTTCGTCTGGTGGGCAGCTCTATGTGTAATCTTTTTGCTTCAATATCTGCAGCTATCTATGCTTTATGGGGACCCCTTCATGGTGGGGCTAATCAGGCTGTCATCGAAATGCTTCAAAAAATTTATGCTGATGGAGGCGATGTCCAGAAATACATAATAAAAGCAAAAGACCCTAACGACCCATTTCGCTTAATGGGTTTTGGGCATCGTGTATACAAAAACTTTGACCCTAGATCAAAAATCATTAAAACCATGGCCGATAAAGTCTTAAAGAACCTTTCAAAAAATGAACCTTTATTAGATATCGCTCTCGAGTTAGAGGAAATTGCACTCAAGGATGAATACTTCATCGAGAAAAAACTTTACCCAAATGTAGATTTTTATTCAGGTCTTATTTATAAAGCCATTAATTTTCCAGTCAACATGTTCCCTGTTATGTTTGCTATGGGGCGATTGCCTGGTTGGATTGCCCAGTGGAAGGAGTTACAAGAAGATGTCGATTTTCGAATTGGTCGTCCTAGGCAAATATATACGGGTATTAAATCTAGGAATTATATACCTATTGAAATCAGGTAGCCCACACGTCAAACAGGTTCTATAGTGCAGCGAAAAGGAAACTGCTCCATAGTAGCTGCAGAGTGAACCTGTTCTACTTTAAATTCTGCTTGCTCGAGAGGTAATGTTTCAACATGAGCAGCCCCTTTTAAATGAATCTCATACATCAACTCTTCAGCTGTTGTGTAATCTTTTCTAAAAAGATTAGTGAGAATACGAATAACAAACTCCATAGTTGTTACATCATCGTCCCACATAATCACCTTATAAAGAGGGAGATAAGTCTTACTTGTATACCTATCTTCATCTCTTTCATGCTCAACATCAGGTAAAACTTCTGGCATTGTTTCTGTATTCATATACTCAACCAATACAAAAAAAATAAACTAATAATCAATTAAAACTAACATAAAGGTAAACCAAAAACCCTTAAAAAAATACCCTAGATAAGTATGCGAAACAACATATAAAAATGTTTTCATTCAAACCTGTTATAGCTAAAACTTTTTTTCAAAAAAAGATAGCTAAACTAATCGAAGGCCTCTAAGAAATCATACATCGAAAGTCTCAAGTGGAGGATCTTTCCAGATATTTAATTCGGTGGTTTCATCAAGTTCAACAGCAGAATATTCAACTGAGTAAGGGGGGGTATTTTCGACTTCAAAATCAACTTTTATTTTTTTAACCGACCAAGTTCCCTTTTCAGGTCCAACTAATGTCATTGAATGAGCAACACTATTAATATCATAACCACCTTCAAGAGTTTCTCCAGGTTTAGTTCCTCCAGATAAGTCCTCAAGTGGTAACACATGACTATTAAAACAAAACCGCGCAGGCTCCTCTATACCGTTGTTTCCTGTTTCTATGTAAATTTTAAATTTATTCAACTTGGGCATATAATTCTTATTCCTTAAAAGTATGGGTTTAATCCAGCAGCGTGGTCGGTTTCATCAAAAATAGCACCAATCTGTGGCACAAATTTTCGAAAGGAACCGTGAATTCCTTCTTTCAATGTCAGGTCCGCAGAACTACACCCTTGGCAACCTCCTCCCATCTTGATAGTAATTGTGTTACCTTTAATTTTTTCCAAAGTAATAAGGCCACCATGCCCCGCAACTCCTGGGTTTACTTCTTCGTTAATTGCTTTTTGAATTCCTTCTTGTATTTCATCCTGACTTGGCATTTCACTAATTATCTTCTTTGAAATCAATTCACCGCCTTCTATAATTAATTCACGTAAGGCTATACCAACTTCTGAGGCTAAAGGCTTCCAGTCATATATATTTTTATCTTTCCGAGTAACTGTAATGGTAGATTCATTAACAAGAACAGATGCCACATCATCCAAGCTAAACAAACGTTCTGCCAGAGGAGAACTTTCTGCACTTTCAAAATCAGGAAACCACCAAGAATGACCTTCAAAAAGAGGACGGTTTAGCATGAAAAGGCATTGATCACTAGACCCTGATGGCTGAGCTTTTATTAAAACTTTATTTTCGTCGTTCGGTGGGAAAATATCATCTGACAGAGCAGGAACTCTCATAACTTTTCTTATGACTGGCTCTGGCTCAGAAAAAGGTTTATTATTTTCGTCTTCCTTATCCGACTCAGATAAGGTTTTATTACTTTCGTCTACCTCAGAAGATATTGTTTTCATGTCATCGACGACATCATTCTGACTCAGTTTTTCAACATCAGCAACTTCGCCCGAAAATATATTTTTAATTTTTGTAATTATATTCAAAATTTTCTCCTAAACTTAAGAATCTAAATTCGTTTCTATATCTTTAAC
>JABGTQ010000057.1 GCA_018647025.1 Nitrospina sp.
ACCAGTGGTTATCTTAATAAATCAACATAGTGCAAGCGCTGCCGAAATTGTTGCAGGTGCTTTAAGAGATTCAGGTAAGGCATTGATTATAGGTGAAAATTCGTATGGGAAGGGTACTGTACAAACTATTTTTCGTACTAGCGATGGCTCTGGCTTACGCTTGACAACATCAAAATACTTCACTCCTTCAGGAACGGATATTACATCACAGGGAATCGTTCCAGAAATTTTCATTTCACAAGATCATATTCCAGAGAATAGAATTAAAGTATCAGGGCAATCTAATAATAACTTATTTCAAAAAAATACTTCACCAACAATAAAGTTAAAGGAAACCCAAATCAAAAAGTTTGTATCTAGAAATCAAAGTGCCGCTCTGAAAACGCCTGACCCAACCTTTACCTTCGCTAAAATACTCATGGAAAACGTGTCCGTCGCAAACAAGGAGACAACCCTTGAAAAGGCTCGTACGCTAGCAGCTAATATTCATTACTAATTAAAAATAGGAGGCAATGAAACGTTTCTAATGAACATCATAAAAATTGATTACGAAAAACAGACACTACAAAGTGACTTCTTCTTATGGCAAATTATTGCCAACGATAAAAATAAGTTTCTTCTGCTCCAGCGAGAGGAAAGTGGACGCTATCACGCCGCTGAAGCTGACGTGAAGAAAAAACATCTCTGGGAAGTTAAAGAGATATCATTTCGTGGCTCCGAAGGGGACACCTATTTTTTTGATGAGGAAACTGGTATAGACAAAATATAACCAAAAGAATGAAACTTTCAAGTCACATTAGGAAATTCTTGAGCAGGGCTTAAAATAGTTTTAAAGTTTTTAAATGGCCTAAAGATTTCCTAAGCTCTTCCTTAGTTTTATTAGAAATAAAATTTCCTCTCAAGTCGAGCTTCTTTAACTTTTTAAATCCACCGCTACTTCCAAAAGCTAGTGCACCTGCATCACGAGTTTCTGTCCATCCTAATTGCATTTCTTCTAAGCTTGGAAAACTACTGGATCTAGCCATGGTCCCAGCATCACCTAAAATATTGTGACGTAGTATCAAACTCTTGAGCTGGGATAACGGCGAGATCACTGCGAGAAAATTTGCGCCTACAACAGTGATCTCGTTGTATCGCAAATCTATCTTTTCAACTCTTACTAAGTAGCTACTGGAAACGAGATGCTTAACTCCTTTATCTCCGATTTTTTTTCCGGAAAGATTTAATATTTTTCCGTTACGCTTTAGACTTTTCTTGAATAATAAATCATAATAAATCGAACTTTTAAGTTCAAAGCTAAATGAGTAAATAGGTAATAATACAAACAAGAAATCAATAAAAATTATAGTTATATTTTTATTGAAGAAAAATTAATCGTCATCATCGTTAACATTTTCTATAGCTTGTTGCTCGAGGTCATCCCAACTACTTATCTGATCGTCATCGTCCTCGTCATCATCTTGATAAATAAACTCCTCTAAATTATCTAAATGTAAATGACACAAACGAGTACCACATTTTGCTTCCTTTAGGGCATCCATACCTTGTTTACGGACACGATTAGACGTGAGAAACAAATACCTTAGTTTTGACAGAGTTTTAGACTCTGCAATAGCAATAGCCCCCTCATCTTCCACAAGATTTCCATAAAGATTAAGTTTTTTTAAATTAGACATACTAGGAGACTCTGCAATGGCTTTTACACCGACGTCGCTAATAACATTTCCATAAAAATCAAGTTCTATTAGCTTCCTAAATTTCTCTGAGTTAGCAATAGCAATTGCACCCTCATCACTTATATTATTATTTGCTAAGGTCAACCTTTTAACTCGTTTTAAGTGTTTAGACTTTGCCAGTGTTATAGCTCCTTTATCACCTAAGACCTGATTACTGAGATCTAAAATTTTTTTATCTTCAGATAAAAATTGTTTAATTAAATATTCTACGCTAGCCACAAAATTCCTTTACCTCAGTATTTCAGTGTTTAGGGGATAATATCTACTTCTTATTAAAAAGATTACTATATCACATTTATAAAAAACAAAAGCTTCTGTAAACAGGATAGTTAGCCCAAAGTCCCGCGATTAGACCCCTGATTGCTTGCACTTATGAACTCGCCTTTACCAATACTTTAAAACTCATGCCAAAGTGATAATATTATTGGTAGAACAAACCCA
>JABGTQ010000334.1 GCA_018647025.1 Nitrospina sp.
TACAATCCCTAGACTGGAATTCCGTTTGTGGGACACCTTGCCTTTCTCTTCTGATTTTATTTTCATATAGACTTCTTTTAAAATCAATTCCTTAACAAAACTTATAGACAATATTTTTATTAGGGCACAAGTATTGCTTTAAATATTATTAAAGAATTATATTTTCTTAAAAACACTTTGGATGTTGATTATTATGTAAATGGGGGAGGGTATGGAGTATGTAATTCGAGTTTTGGACCGTAAAGGAAAATTAAAAAATGGACGCTTTATATTTTCTTTAGAATGTGTTTTAGATGAAAATAAAATTATTAAAAAATTACTAAAAGAAAATAACCTGAGCCAAATATTTTTAGAATCTTTTTTAAACAAAACGACAAAAAGCTTAAAACAAGAAGAATTTTTAATAAGAGCTTTTGATTAAATGACGACGCAAGCTTGGTTTAAGGTGAGGTTTGACTTACTTACTATATATTAATTCATGGTAAATCTTATGTTGTTTTCTAATATTCTATCCCTCCTGCACCTAATGTCTGAGTCATAGGTCTCCTTCGCTTCTGACTCAGACCCGGTGCAATTGAATACAAAAAATTTAGTTAAAGGGACGGTGAGTTTTTTGGAAGTACAAAACTTAAACTTGCTCCTTGGTTTTGTGATGGGATGAATGTCAAGGTCCCGCCGTGGAGTTCTATCATTTTTTTTGCGATTGTTAGACCTAAACCAGTTCCCTCATTTATTGAGTCTGAATTGGATTTTTTAAACGGTTGAAATAAGTTTTCTAAGTCCTCATTTTTTATGCCTGGTCCCTCGTCTGTTACAGTAATGCGTATACTCTCTTTAGCGGGTTCAATTTTTATTTCAATAGTTCCATCTACAGGAGAAAATTTTATTGCGTTAGTTAAGAGATTGTCTAATACTTGGCCGATTCTAGGTTTGTCGAATGAAATTATTGTGGTTTCTTCACAATTGATTTTAAAATGAATGTTTTTTTCTATTGAGAGGTGTTTATATAGGCCAATCCGTTCTTCAATAAGTTCACGGATATTCCCCAATTGCAGATTTAGAGTTAGCTGTCCACTTTCGATGGCGGATAAGCTAAGTAATGCATTTAATAATTCCAGTATATTGCAACTAGCAGAGTTGATGATTTTAAGGAAATTATTCCGTGTTTCCTCGTTTAACAAACTTCCTTTTTTTAAAAGAAACCCTGAATAACCCTTAATTGATGTGAGTGGATTGCGTATGTCATGAGAGGCTATACCCATTAATTCATTTTTTACTTTAATCAATTCGTGTAAAGATAAGTTTTTTTCCTCCAATACATTTTTTATCGTTTTAAGCTCATTGGTTCGAGTGTTCACTTCATTTTCAATACGTCTAGCTCTAGAAGAAAGTATTTGAAAAATCACTGCAAAAAATACTATTAGCACTAAGACGGCTGCCGAAAGCCAATAATGTAACTTGTTTGGCCCATTTTGGAATTCGGAATTTCCCTGCCAAACTAGAAACCAGTGAATTTGAGAAAAGCGCAACCCGATTTCTTTTTTGATTGCCAAATTTTCTTTGAGTTTGCCAAAGAGTTCATTTTTTCGGTCTTTATCAAATATGGTTAAAAATATTCCTGTCTCTAGATAAGGGTTAATTATCTTCTTTATCATTTTCTTTGTATTGTAGGTCCCCAGCACAACACCTGAGAATAAACGTCTTTTATCCTCAATTGTTTTTGGGATAAAGCCTTCTTTATAAAAAGGAGAAAAAATTAATACTGTTATCCCTTTAGGGGACAAGTTAAACAAACTCACTGAGCTAGAAGCAACGACTTCCCCTGAGTCCCTCGCTTCATTCATTAAACTTTTAAGATCGAATTGGCTACTGATATCAAACCCTAAAAATTTATTTTTACCAAAGTGAGATTCTGTGAAGTAAATGGGGTAATACTCGTTTTTTATTGGAGCCCTAATAACTGTTGAGTTTTGACTAAGAGTAGTGAATTTAAAATCAAGAAAACCATCATTTTTAGCCTTCAACTCTAGAGCAGTTCGCTGGTCATGTTTAACAAGTGGAATCCACCTAAGTGATATGATGAAATCGCTCTTATCTAATATCGGAGAAGTATATGCTTTAAACCCAGAGCGAGTGACAGTTTTTGAAGCTCTGAAAAGGGATGCTACCCCGGTTAGTTCTCTCGCTATGTTTTCAAATTGCTTTTCAAGAATGCGAGTGTTTTTGGCTCCTTCTTGTTCAAATTGCTGCGTCCAATCATATTCATTTTCTTTTTTGACGTTGTTGAGAGTGACAAACATTAGTGTGATTGCAAGTGTTAGCAACCCCCAGGTTGTGTATGTGAGTTTTTTTAAAAACACCTTAGACTCATTAAATGGTTTTATGAACTTGGTTATTGTTTTGTGCTTAATGATTTAAAAAAATAGTTTATCTTGTGATTTGTTCCGTCTGTTTTTTATCTATATGTATAAATGTTAGTTCGTGTTTATTGTTATATAGATGCATGACCTGACTTCCATTAATTTCTAAAAACTTTTTTGCGGAGTTATAATCTGGTGCGCCTTGAAATTTAATTGTGCAAATAAAATTCTTGCATTTCCCCGACTCGAACCATAAAGATATCCAGTCAAATAGCTTTTCTGGAAAGCAAATGACATCGCTGAATAACCAGTCTACTTTATCGTAATCGGACGGTTTTATGGAAAAAACGTCCCCTTTATAATATTTTACATTTGGAAGAGAGGCTATTTTGGGATCTAAGGTCGCTCGATCTATCGATATGACTTGTGCTCCAAGCTTTTGTAATACCCAAGTCCATCCGCCGGGACTTCCTCCCGCATCAATACAAAAATCACCTGGCTTGGGAAATTTTTCTATTTTAGTTAACGACTCATACAATTTAAGGTAGGCGCGGCTTGGAGGTCCTTCCTTATCTTCCTCAAATATCATTTCGCCGTTCTTGAAAAGACTGGAACAGTTAGAGGACCCTAGGATTAGGTTTTCAGAAATAAGAGTCCATGAACCTATTGGAGATGTGGGTAGGTTGCAGGGAAAGCTTAGAGGTTTTGCGGAAACATAGGGTAGTTTTTCTTGAATTAGTTTTGCACGTCGATGAAATTGATAGGAATATAAACACCAATTTCGTTGTATGTTTTTCAGTTTTTTTGCACCGTCATTGATGGAGTTAATGGTTAAAATTTTTGGATTATGCCAAGTATTTAATGACCATAAAGATTTAACTGAAACACTTGATGATAAGACTAGTTGATCATGGACAGCAATTATTCCATCTAGCTCATCCTCCAA
>JABGTQ010000335.1 GCA_018647025.1 Nitrospina sp.
CCAGCTCGGATTGAAAATATCATATCAACTGATTACTCTACAACACTCTGTAAAGGCAAAACCAGTGTAGCTACTATAGAACATATTATGGCTGTTCTACACATGTACCATATCTCAAACCTCCTCATAAAAGTAGGAGAGGAAGTTCCTGTAATGGATGGATCTTCAAAAGATTTTTGTAAACTGATTGAAGATGGAGAAATCGAAGAACAGAATGAACCTTTCCATGAGTTGATCATTGACAAAAAATATACTTTTGGTCTTCAAGAAGAAGGAACCCCCCATATTAGTATTGAGCCTTGCGATACATTCAAGGTTAGTTACCATATGGAATATCCAGCTCCAATTGGAGTCATGGACCATACTTTCGAATATATAAATGAGAATAGTTTTAAAAAAGAAATAGCTCCTGCGCGCACATTCGGATTTATGGAAGACATCTCACAATTAACAAAAATGGGATTTGCTTCTGGCGGGAATTTGGATAACTTTATCTTATTAGGTGATGGCAAAATCATCAATACCGATCTACGATTTAAAAACGAATTTCCTCGGCATAAGATTCTAGACGTCCTAGGAGATTTTTACCTTTTAGGGAAACCTATTCGCGGGCACATCCGCGCGCACAAATCGGGACACACTCAAAACATAGGGCTCCTAAAAACTTTGGTGAATTCAGGTGTTTTATAAATTCTTTAAGATTAAGTTACAACCTAACTTATCTCATCGTAATGGACGAGCCTCCAAAAAATATTTTCTACTCCTGATGTTTTTTTTACATCTCCTATTACTCTAAAGTTGGTTCCTCTAAGAAAAATCTTAACAGATAGCAGCCACGAACTATTTGTACCCCCTTTTAGAAAGTGCTAAGCTCGAAGAATAAATTTTATGAATAAAAAAACTGCCGGATACCTACATGAATACTTTTAAGCTAGCCGTTCTTGTTTCCGGACGTGGTTCTAATTTACAGGCTATTATAGATAGTATTGAACGAGAAGAGTTGGATGCTTCTATTTCTATAGTCATAAGTAACACAAGAGATGCTATGGCTTTACAACGAGCTAAAGAGCATGAAATAAAAACAATATTTATAGATCCCGCTAAACATATAGATAGCAAAGATTATGACAAGGCACTGACAGACAAGTTAAAAGAGTATTCCATTGATCTTATTTGTCTTGCGGGGTATATGCGTATTCTAGGAGAAGAGGTCATACAAACCTTTGAAAAAAAAATCATAAACATACACCCATCTCTACTTCCGGCATTCCCGGGTCTGAATGCTCAAAAACAAGCAATAGAGCATGGGGTTAAATTTTCCGGATGCACTGTCCATTTCGTCGATTTGGGAGTTGACAGTGGTCCCATTATTCTACAAACCGTAGTCCCCGTTTACGACAAAGATGACGAGAAATCCCTCTCTAAACGAATACTTGAGCAAGAACATCACCTTTACCCAAAAGCAATCAAAATGATCAAGGAAAGCAAAGTCAATTTAAATGGCAGAATCGTCACAAGCAATACAGTTTAACTATATGAATTTCATTAAGGTGTTCATGAAAAAAAAATGTAATTTTTTTTTAATTTTATTTACTTTGTGTTGGTATAAACCTGCATGGGGCCTTAGTGACAAACTAGAAATTGTTAACGCGATTCAGAAAAGCTACGAGTCAGTTCTAACCTTGGAAGCAAAATTCGAACAAAAGACATTCGTTAAGATGATGAACAGGACTGAAACTACCAAGGGGAGTGTTCAGATCAAAAAACCTGGCAAAATGAAATGGGTATACAACTCACCAGACCCACAAATTCTTATTAGTGATCAAAAAAATTTATGGCTTTACTTACCCGAAGAAGAAGAAGCTACAAAAATGCCTATTGAGAGCGTATACTCCTCAAACACCCCCGCCCTCTTCCTAGCAGGGCAAGGGGTGTTGACTGATATGTTTAATATCGTGAAAATTCTAACTGAAAAAGAAAAATTTGTGGCTATTTTTACTCCGAAAGAAGTTGAAAGTAGTTTAAGTCGCCTCGCCCTTAGAGTTAATAAAAATAACTACCAAATCACAGGAGCGACCGTGTATGATGTTCTTGGCAACAAGACTTCTATTAGATTTCGATCCATCCGCCTCAATCAGGAAATACCGGAAAGCGTTTTCAACTTCAAGGTTCCAGCTGGAGTAGAAATGCAAGACTTTACACCTAACCCCTAAATAAACACCTTAAATTACTATGTTTGAAATATCATCTATCTCTCTCGATACTGTATCAGCCTTTGGATTTAAAATATTTGCATTTCTAGTGGGCTTGGCCGTCCTTATATTTGTTCATGAATTAGGCCATTTTCTTGCTGCCCGAAAATGCGGCGTTATTGTCGAAAAATTTTCTATAGGATTTGGTAAAAAACTATTCGGATTCACTTCTCGAGGTACTGAATTTATTGTTGCTGCTATACCTTTAGGTGGATACGTCAAAATGAAAGGTGAAGAACTTGGAGAGGAAACAAGTGAAGAGGGATCGTTTTCAGCAGCACCGCCACAACACCGACTTTTAATAGCTTTTGCCGGACCGGCATTCAATATTCTATTTGCTTTAGCTATTTATGTGTTTGTCTACATGATAGGAGTTGAAACTATAGGCCCGGTAATTGGAACTGTAAAAGAAAATTCTCCTGCCCTCGAAGCAGGTCTTCAGACAGGCGATAAAATAATATCTGTTAATAACAATCCAATTCGATTTTGGAGCCAACTACAAAAGAAAGTCTATCATTCGCCTGGAGAAAAACTCGATTTCCAAATTGAACGTTTGAATAAAGGAATCATTAATTTAGAAATCATACCCACTACAGAAGAAATTAAAAACCTTTTTGGAGATACCGAGCAAGTCGGACTAATCGGCATCACCCCACTGGCAAACACCATTACCTACATCAAAAAAGAAAGTGCCGCCGAGAAAGCAGGTCTCCAGCTTAATGACCGTATTATAGCGGTACAAAATATAAATATATTTGGCTGGTCGGACCTAAGACCTGCAGCTGTGGACAAACCAGGAGAATTATTAACTTTTAAAATTCAACGTAATGACACAGAAATACTGATCCCTTTGACACCAACTCCAAAAACAATCAAAGGTCCTGATGGAAATGATTTGAAAATTGGGGAGATTGGTATTGGAATGAGTGGTCTTATGGTACTTGAACAATATGGATTAATTGGATCTGTATCAAGAGCTATAAAAGAAACTTGGGAAATGACTTCCTTAATTGCAATCAGTGTGCAAAAGATGCTATTTGGGTCAATCCCAGCAGACCAAATTGGTGGTCCCATATTGATCTTCCAAATTTATGGAGAGCAGGCTGAACAAGGTTTTAATGAATTTATCAGACTAACCGCCCTACTTAGTATCAATCTTGGATTAATTAATTTACTCCCAATTCCAATTTTGGATGGAGGTCACATTTTATTTTTTCTCATAGAAATAATCAAAGGGCGACCTGTCACTGAAAAAAACAGAGAACTAGCTCAACAAGTAGGTTTTTTCATGCTAATAAGCTTGATGGTATTTGCTTTCTATAATGACATA
>JABGTQ010000336.1 GCA_018647025.1 Nitrospina sp.
AAGCGCTTCCATTTCCCTGCCTTGAATAAGGTAAATATCCCCAATGCGATTAAGAACTTTATGTGCTTCTTTGTGGGCAGGATCCATATTTATAATTTGGAAATAAAGCTTTCTAGCCTTTTGGAACTCTCTTTTTTTGAAATAAATTTCTCCCATATTATTAAAGATTATGGGTGTCTTGTTTACTACTGATGGCCAACGACGAACAGCTTCATTATAAATATCTAATGCACGGGTAAAATTTTTCTGATTGTAATATTCGTTTGCAATTTCAACAATTGCCAATTGAGCTTTATTGGACTTTGGAGATTTTTTGAGGATCTTTTGGAATGCTTCGTAAGCCTCATCATACCGTTTTTCTTTTAAAAGCATATGAGCCAGACTATTTTTTCGGGCAATGTTGTAAAGACTTCTTTTATTACGTTTAACGCCTTCGTTATACAAAACTCGAGCTTCAAGGGAATAGCCGATTTCTTCAAAGATATTGCCTATTTTATAAAGTGCATGATCTAAAAATTTTGATTTTGGAAATTTTCGGGTGGCGTACTGATAGGCAGTCAAAGCCTTTTCGTAGTTAGGATATTTTTGCTTCCATGCAAGGTTAAACTCGGATTCAGCAAGCAAATAAAGTATATTTGGTAAAAGAGGGCTGTCTGGATAGTCTTTGGCGTACTTTTTTAATAGATTAATTGCTCCAGTTACGGTTTTTTCTATTTTTTCTGTTTCCCCAGTTTCCGGATCTGGTTCGCTATCAATTTCGATCGTGTAATCGGCAAACTTTCTTTCTTGATAGAGTTTTAAAGCTTTTTGATATTCTTCCCAGCCGTTTTCTTTTCTTTCTTCTTTGTCTTTTAAAATCACTTCTTTTACTTGATCAGGTGATAAGTTCTTTATCTTTGGGGCTTTAATTTTTTTAGGTTCTTTTTTTTTCGGTTTTTTCTGGACAATTTTGGTTTTAAGAAATGGTTCAGTAGTTCCCTTTAGATCTAAAATTATCTGGGAGGCAGACTTGTTTTTGTGGTGAAAAAAACGAGTGTTTGAATTTTTTAATTGGAGGGTTAAAGTGGTTTGATCTTTATTAGACTTGACACCAACGGCAGCAAGGTTTTTATCGCGATATTTTCTCGACCGGACTTTCGGCGTTACTGACGTATCATCAAATACAAGAAAAATCTTTTTTTCTACAAAGTTAGCCTTAACTTGATATTCTACAGGTCCTGTAATATCCAAAATAAGTCGTGTATATTGTGGATGAGGACCTATCTTGATTTGCTTGATTTGTTTTACCGGAGCAATTTTTCCTGCTCCCTGCTCTTGTGCGTAAGCTATCTTCCCTGCACCAATCGCCAAAATCACAATTAGAAGAAACAATGGGGCAATCAGTCTATTTTTTTTTAAAAAAAACATGATATCTTATATTGCAAACGTATGAGTTAATACTTTATAAATTATCGTAAAAGCAATTTTTATACCAGTTGTAAAATATTTTCTTAGGAGAGTTAGGTGCGTTTTGCTCTAGGTCATAAGAATTATATAGTTAGGTGTTTTTTTTTGTCTGGGAAGTCTTCGAATATTGATTAGAAAAGTAGCTTTTGTCATATTTTTGACAAGTTGAGTATTTTTTGAATAGCTTCTAAAGTTTTTTATTCCATTTAAAGGGGGCTCCATAAATGAGTAAAATTAAATGGGATCAACGCCGTTATCAGGAGTTGATTAACCTCCATAAATCCATAAGCCTACTGAGCTTGGATGAGATTTCTTCTGTGCTCGTCAGTCAGCTGCCTTCCATTTTTTCTATAGATTACTTTACATTGTTTCTTTACGACAAAGATAAACGGAAATTAAATTTGATATGCCACAACCACCCGGAGATAGATAGTTCTTTTTCAATTCCTCTATCGAGTTCCCCAATCATGAAAGCTGCGGTCTTAAGCGGTCAATATGTTCTAGAACCAGATTTCAGTACTTCTTCTTATTATCGAGGAGCGGATAATCCACTTTTTAAAGAGGGTTATTTTGTAACAATTCCCTTAATGATCGAAAATGAAATAGTGGGAATTTTAAATATCAATGATGTTGCTCAAGGCTCGGTCGACGTTGACGATCTGGAATTCATTTTAAATCTGTCCGAGATTATTGCAATGTCGGTCAGTAACGCGGTTTTGTACGAACAGACAAAGACCTTAGCGGTGACTGATGGATTGACAGGTATTTCAAACCGAGAATACCTAAATAAGTCTTTACTAATTGAGTTTGAACGGAGTACACGTTATGGCACTCCTTTATCATTAGTTCTTTTGGATGTGGATCATTTTAAAGTTGTTAATGATACTTATGGACATCAAAAAGGAGATGATGTTCTTGTAGCTATTGCTTCTTTGTTGAAAAAATTTTGTCGT
>JABGTQ010000337.1 GCA_018647025.1 Nitrospina sp.
GAGGTTAGACGGGAAGATTTGCCCGATATTGATGTAGTAAAGACTAAGCGAAAAATAGACACGAACAATCAAGAACGTAATAACTTTATGGATAAAGTAGATGAGATTTTAGAGAACTTTGTTAAGAAAGCCAAATAAAAGACTGATTTTAAGAGATTAGCAAAAATTAATTCCTTAAGGAATCTGTTCCAGCAGTTCCGTTTTCTTATTTTTATACTCTTCGTCATCAATCAATTTTTTTTGACGAAGTTCCTTCCAGAACTGCAAGCGTTTTTTAAATTTCTCTTTCTCACTGCTTGATGTACTAGTAGATGATTTTTTATTCGAACTTTTTGAGGTGGAGAATTTTTTTTCTGGTTTTTTTAGCGACCCCGGCTTGGGGCCTCGCTTATAATACACTGGTAACTCAAGGTTCGATATGATCCAATTTTTTTTCTGCTCATTACTTAACATACTACTTGCCTTGTGAAAGCGTTGGCCAATTTGAGGCAATAACGCCCAAGTAGATCCGCGACGTATATTGGTGTTTAAGAAACGACTTCCATTTATACTATCAAATCTCCAGTTAATTTTTCCTTTAGCTCGAAAAACTATTCCTGCTGTTTTGCCTCTTGGTGTTTCAACCTCGTAATGCAAAACTTTTCTAGGTTTTATTCTGTTCAATGCTTTAGTCATTATGGGAGTTATTTTAATTACGTCACTTGGAGAAAAGATATATTGTTTTTTGCCAGAGAAAGATAGTTTTTGGTATTTTAAAGATTGCAGTTGATTTTCCATTTGTTCTGCTGATATTTTAACGGGGTGTTGAAGACGGAGTATCCTTATTTCACTTTCAAGTGAGGATTGAGGGTGGTATGCAATAGTTAACTGATCTTTTGTGAGGCGTTTTTCAGGTGCTGAGCAGCCTAGAAATAAGTAAGAACAGACTAAAAAGTATGCGATTCCTTTTTGTAAAAAGTAGTCATTTTTATTATGGGTCATTTTGTTTGAGAGCTATTAGAGAGGCGAAGGCTTTATAACTAGTATCAACTTCCCTGTAATTTAAAATTCTTAATTCGCTAAAAGCGTGTAGCAGTTCGTTGTGTTCTAGAACCCACTCGCGTTTAAAACTACTATATTTGAGGTAGTCGATGGTGAATGTTTCGTAAAAGATCAATCCTCCTGGTTTTAGAGCTCTTTGTATCGCCGGGAATATTCGTCTATCAAGAAAATTAAAACAGAGAATAAGGTCAAAGGCATTTTGTTCAATTTTCCAGTTATCTAGATCGACTAATTGAGTTTCAATGGAGACTCCCTTCTCATCGGCTAATGCACGAGCTTTCTCAAGTCCCTTAGTTGATATATCGACAGCGAGAGTTTGATAACCATTTTCAGCTGCAAAAACGGCATTTCTACCTTCACCAGAAGCAATATCGAGTGCGGAACCTTTTCGTTTAAGCAATCCTGAATGATCCTTTAGCCATTCTACAGGCTCCTTACCCGCCATATATTCGGGGACTTCATATTTGTGGTTCCATTTTTCTTCATCCTTTAAAGACATGCGTGAAACCTTATATTTTTTTTAATAGTTAGATCATTTAAATAAACTGAATCTATAAATCCCTCATTATTCCAGAAGTTTACTCTTTCTGCACCTGTAAAATATTAATGTGGATTAAAAATATTTTGAATTGTTAAACTCTATTTTTTGGGCAAAAATTACTTCAAAAGCTTGACACAGAAGACTAAATTAATTACTATTCGAAGTTCGTTTAAGTAAGATTGATATATTATCATCCTCTTTTGTTAGAGGTTCTATTTAGATAGAAAATGAACTAGGGGAATTTTTTGATGTTCGCAGTTTTAAATACAGGCGGTAAACAGTATAAGGTGTCTCAGGGCGACTTGATTGAAGTTGAAAAGCTAGAAAGTGATGTAGGAGATACAGTTACTTTAAATCAAGTTCTGATGGTTGGAGAAGGGGAGAGTGTAGAGGTAGGTTCTCCGTATGTTTCTAATTGTGAGGTTACCGGTGAAGTGATGGAGCAGGGAAAAGGCGCAAAAATAATTATTTTTAAAAAGAAACGCCGAAAAAATTATCGTAGAAAAAACGGACACCGCCAATTATTTACTCAATTGAAGATCACAGAAATAATAAAGAAATAGGAAAAATTCATGGCTCATAAAAAGGGACAGGGTAGTACCACTAATGGTAGAGATAGTATAGGAAAGCGTTTAGGTGTTAAACGATATGGTGGTCAGGCGGTTAAAGCTGGCGAGATTCTTGTGCGTCAGCGCGGCACAACATTTCATCCTGGTGATAATGTTGGAATAGGCAGTGACTATACTATTTTTTCCAAAGTACACGGGTTGGTTAAGTTTGAGAACATGACTCGTAAAAAACAAAAAATAAGCGTTTACCCCTCCAATTAGTAGTCTTATTAGTTTGATGGCAGTTTTTGGCAGTATTCCCCACCATTTTTTATTCCAGAGGTTATGCCCTCGGCGGTATTGGAATAATCTTCAATGAGACCACCGATCATTTTTTTAATTTCAACGAACTAACTGATTTCATGTTTATTGATGAGGTTACTATTCTAATCCAAGCAGGTGATGGTGGTGATGGATGCTGTAGTTTTCGAAGAGAAAAGTATGTCCCTTTGGGAGGGCCAGACGGAGGTGATGGTGGTGACGGTGGCGACATTATTTTTGAGGCAGATTCTCACTTGTCTACTTTAACAGACTTGAAAAATAGCCGTTTATACAAGGCAGATCATGGGAGCTCGGGAAAAGGTAAGACCATGACTGGGAAAAGAGGAAAGAATTTAGTTATTAAAATCCCAGCGGGAACATTAATTAAAGATAAAGAGAGTTTAGACCTTCTGGCTGATCTTACTGAGCACGATACACAATTTGTGGTCGCCAGAGGAGGAAGGGGAGGGCGTGGCAATGCACGGTTCAAATCATCAAGGAACCGAGCCCCAAGAAGGTTCGATTTGGGTGCAAAGACTGAAGAAAAAAAACTATTTCTTGAATTAAAATTATTGGCAGACGTGGCAGTTATAGGTCTCCCAAATGCAGGCAAGTCCACTTTTATTTCAAAAATATCTCACGCTCGTCCTAAGATAGCAGACTATCCTTTCACTACTTTGATTCCTAACTTGGGAGTTGTGCAATTAGACGATTTTTCTACCTTCGTGGCGGCTGATATTCCTGGGCTTGTGGAGGGAGCTCACCGGGGTAAAGGGCTCGGGATTCGTTTTTTAAAGCACACCGAACGGAGTCGCTTGTTAGTTCATCTTTTGGATTTTTCTTCTGATAATATTTGTGATCCTTTAGATAACTATCAAATCGTTCAGCATGAGCTAGAGTGTTTTAGTGAAAAATTGTATCAAAGCCCGCAAATACTAGTTGCCTCTAAAGTTGACCATCCGGAAGCCATAGAAAAATTTCAGGCTTATGAATCGCGTTTAAAAGAGATCAATCCGCACGTGTGTTTTATTTCTTCGTTGACAGGTGAAGGAGTTACCAAGCTGTTATGGCAGATAAAAGAAGTTCTTGACCGGCTAAAAGCGGCAGAACTAGCTTCTTCCTAGCCGGATTTTGATTGCTAACCTTTTTTGTGATCGAACAGTTTGTATAGGATTGGGTGCAGTGAGTTGCATTATTTCACTAAAAACTCTGCGAATTTTATTTTTTTAATCCGGCCGCTACTCTCCATTTTAGATTCAAAACTTTTTTGAAGTCGACGCTGGAGTTTTTCTTTTACATAAAAAATATCGTTATAAAATTTGTTTTTGAGGAATAGTTCCACAGTTTTTATCGTTGCTTTTTCATAAATAGGTAACGTTTTTTTTATTAGCTGAGCACTTGGCTTGTCAAATGTTTCTATAGTAAGTTTAAAGCTAAGGACTCGAATATCTGTTGCATTGAATGCAACGGGCATAATACTTGATAGGGTTATTTTTAGTTCTTCTGGATCAATAGCTGGACCAGGATCAAAGTCACCTTCTATTCCAAGTGATTTAAAAGCTTCTGATGAGCTCAATTCCTTAGCTAGTTCAGAATTGGTATCTTCTTCTCCACCTAAAGTGCCCGTTGGGCGATTTTCTTTCGGGGCTGATGTTCCTTCAGAACCTTGAGGCTCGTCCGGCAGGTCTTCACCGTCTTCTTGTTCTTCAATCTCCGTTCCTTCTTTTGGTTTGGGTGTTAATTCCTCAGGAACCGCTGTATCTAATTTCCCCATTTCTACAAGCTCTTTAGGAGCCAGGGTTTTCCATCCAAAATATAACCCTCCACTAGTTAGTAATAAGGCGGCAACACAGCCAACGGCAATCATTTTTTTTCTTTTTTTCGATTTTTTGTTACTTACTTCATCATCTTCATCATCTTCATCATCTTCATCATCTTCATCATCTTCTGAAGGTTCGGTATCGGTGGCTTCTGCTGCGACCTTTTCTTCTTTCACATCTTCATCGTTGTCATCTAGGTCATCGATAGCATCTTCTTTTTCGTCATCGTCATCTTCCAGATCGTCTTCTTTATCATCTTCTGAAGGTTCGGTATCGGTGGCCTCTGCTGCGACCTTTTCTTCTTTCACATCTTCATCGTTGTCATCTAGGTCATCGATAGTATCTTCTTTTTCGTCATCGTCATCTTCCAGATCGTCTTCTTTATCATCTTCTGAAGGTTCGGTATCTGTGGCCTCTGCTTCGACCTTGTTTTCTTTTTCATCATCGTCATCGAGATCTCCGAGGATGTCATCGAGATCGTCTTCTTTTTCATCATCGTCATCGAGATCTCCGAGGATGTCATCGCGGTCGTCTTCTTTATCAGCTTCTGTAGCTGGATCGGTATCGGCGGCCTCTGCTTCGACCTTATTTTCCTTTTCATCATCGTCATCGAGATCTCCGAGAATGTCATCGAGATCGTCTTCTTTATCATCTTCTGTAGCTGGATCGGTATCGGGGGATTCTGGTGTAGCCTTATCTTGTTCTTTATCTACTGCGGTATCGTCTGTAATTAGGTCGTCAAATAATCCGTCTAAGTCGTCAGCCCCTTCCATAGTGTCTTCTGCTGGTGTGGTATCAGCAACTGTGTAGTCTTGTTCTTTATCTGCTGCGGTATCGTCTGTAATTAGGTCGTCAAATAATCCGTCTAAGTCGTCAGCCCCTTCTGAAGAGGTCGTAGCATCAGATTCTGC
>JABGTQ010000338.1 GCA_018647025.1 Nitrospina sp.
ATCAATTTTACTGAGACTTTAAGATGTTTTGGGAGTTATCAACCGAACTGGATTTTAAAAATTAGAGAACGTCATAGTTAATGCCACATAAATCGATTTAACTTTACCCACACAGAACGAATTTTTACTAAATTAACTTGTAAATAGTAAGAAAGGTCATGTTATTTTTTGTAAATATTAAATATTTACAATGAAGATAGCTAAAAAACCTGTTATTAAAAACTTTAAAGAGCCCCAAGAGAGAATTAGGCGGGTCATTTTGGATAAGGCCTTTTTGCGTTTTGGTCGGTACGGGTTTGGTAAAACCACCATGGTTGAAATTGCCAAGGATTGTAAAATGTCGTCGGGCAATCTTTACCGTTACTTTAAAAGTAAAAAGGATATCTGCGCTGATTGCGGCAGTCGAGTTTTGCAGCAAAGACTGGAATTAATTCAAAAAACTATTAATAATAAAAAATTGAGCCCCGATGAAAAATTAAAAACATCAGTTTTGGAAGTGCTCAACTACATGCATTATCACTTTTCAAAACAGCCTGCACTAATGGAATTAGTAGATTTTATTTCCCGTGAACGTTGGGATATTGTCCAAGAATATATGGAACAGGAAAAATTGCTAATATCAGAAATCCTCTTCCAAGGAAAAAGCTCTGGAGATTTCATTATTTCAGATGTACTCGAAACCTCGATATGGGTTCAAGCCGCTTTGACAAAATTTTTCTCCCCAAGGTATATGGAGGCTTTTAAATTGGCAGAATTGAGGAGAGAAGCAGAGGGCGTAGTCAATACATTGATTAGAGGGCTGAAATAAGGAAATTGATTAAAACAAAAAATTAAAAAATATTAACTATAAAATTACCTATTAATTAAAGGAGTAAAGAATATGCCATACGAAAATAATCCTAACTTTGTAGATGAAACCCCAGGAAAGAAATTTTACTGTGTTTGTGGGGAGTCATCTAAAAAACCTTACTGTGATGGTTCTCATGAAAAACTTGATACAGGAAAATTACCTAAAGAATTTGAAGTCAGTGTGGCTAAAAAAATGGCAATTTGTGATTGCGGTCAATCCAGCAAACTTCCTTTTTGTGATGGTACTCACTCAAAACTATGAGCACAGATTTTAAAAATGAATTTGGCGATTGGGTGATTCGCTTTCGTTGGGGGATCATTCTATTTACAATTGTACTTGTATTTGCTGCAGCATCTGGGGCGCGTTTTCTTGGTTTTTCTACTGACTACCGTGTATTTTTTAGCAAGGATAATCCTCAACTGGTTGCCTTTGAAACATTACAGAATACCTATACCAAAAACGACAACATAATGTTTGCTGTGGAACCCAAAGATGGCAATGTTTTTTCACGTGAGACGTTGGCAATCATAGAAGAAATCACTAAGGCATCGTGGCAAATTCCCTTCTCAATTAGAGTCGATTCGGTAACCAACTTTCAATATACATGGGCTGATGGAGATGACCTGGTCGTTCAGGATCTGGTAGATAACGCAAAATCATTCACCGACGAGCAGTTAGTAAAGGTTCAGGGGATAGCTCTTGCTGAGCCGCTCCTGCTAAACCGACTAATAACTGACAAATCAAATATCACTGGTGTCAATGTCACAATTAACCGCCCGCAAAAGGCTATTACCGAAACACCGGAGGTGGTTGCATTTGCCCGTGAAATACGAGACCGAATTCAGAAAAAATATCCGAAAATTAATATTTACTTGACTGGCGTTTTGTTGATGGACAACGCTTTTAACGAGGCAGGTGAAGGGGATATGAAATCCCTCGTCCCGTTGATGTACGGGATTGTTTTGGTTATTATCGCTTTTAGCATACGAACATTTTGGGGCACATTAGCCACTACTCTGATCATGGGGTTCTCTATTTTAACCGGTATGGGTCTTGCCGGCTGGTCAGGAATTTTGTTGACTCCAATTTCAGCCAATGCACCTACGATTATCCTCACCCTTGCGGTAGCAGATAGTATTCATGTTCTGGTAACCCTGTTTTATGAAATGCGGCATGGAAAACCAAAATACGATGCAATACGAGAGTCATTACGTGTAAATCATCAACCAGTTTTTATTACCAGTGTCACAACCGCCATTGGTTTTCTCAGTCTTAACTTTAGTGATTCTCCACCCTTCCGCGACCTGGGAAACATTGTCGCAATGGGTGTGATGTCAGCCTACATCTACTCCGTATTTTTCTTGCCAGCAATAATGGCAGTTTTCCCTCTCCGTGTGAAGGTTGATTCCTTTTCACATAATGGACTAATTGACAAATTGAGTGACTGGGTTATTAATAACCGAAATAGCCTTTTTTGGAGCATGATGATAATCATCATCGTTCTCTCAGCAAAAATTCCTCAAATACAGATCGATGAAAAATTTAACGAATACTTCGATACTCGTTATCAGTTCCGTGGTGACAACGATTACGTTATA
The DNA here is from genome assembly GCA_018647025.1 of Nitrospina sp. Classification (GTDB taxonomy): domain Bacteria; phylum Nitrospinota; class Nitrospinia; order Nitrospinales; family VA-1; genus Nitromaritima. Next base: position 2,449 of record JABGTQ010000338.1, read on the forward strand.
GAACACCTAACGGGATTCGAATCGATTGAATACTCATTAAACGCCGGTAATTCAGGAGGGGTCAGCAATCCCGTATATCTCAAAAAAGTAGATGAGTTTGCACAATGGTACAGGCAACAATCGGGTGTTATGTATGTCGGCACGTTGACTGATACCATGAAACGACTGAACAAGAATATGCACGGTGACGATGAGACTTATTATCGTCTACCTGAAGAACGAGACCTTTCGGCACAGTATCTTTTATTGTATGAATTATCTCTGCCCTTTGGATTAGACCTGAATAACCAAATTAATATAGATAAATCGTCTACCCGTTTTACAGCTATTCTTGAAAGTGTATCAACGCAGCATGCTCTTGCTTTAGAAAAAAGGGCGCAAAAGTGGTTAAGAGAAAATGCACCTCCAGAAATGGCTTCACATGGGGCTAGTCCTCTAATTATGTTCTCGCACATAGCCAAGAGAAATATTGATAGCATGATG
>JABGTQ010000339.1 GCA_018647025.1 Nitrospina sp.
CTTATAGCTCCGACAGAAATTCCTGTAGGCATTATTACTGCTATGCTCGGCGGTCCATTTTTTGTTTGGCTATTAAAACGACCCAAGTCGTAAAGAGAGGAAAACTACAATGAAAAAACCAGCGAAGAGTGATCCGAAAAAAAGAAAAGGACTCATCATCGTCAATACGGGAGATGGAAAAGGAAAATCTACAGCAAGTTTTGGATTAGCGCTTCGTGCTGCAGGCAATAAAATGAATGTCTTCATCATGCAGTTTATGAAAGGACCATGGAAAGCTGGCGAACGGAAGGCACTAAAGGCACTCTCAGAATATGTTGAATATGAAGCCATGGGTGATGGGTTCACTTGGGACACAGAAAACACAGAACAAGACAAAAAAACAGCACGAGATGCATTTGAAATCGCTAAAGAAAAATTAATGAGCGATAAATACCAGATGATTATATTTGATGAAATCAACTACGTCCTTGATTACCAATTTTTTCCGCTAGAGGAATTTTTAGAAACTCTACGAAACAAACCAAAAAATGTACATGTAGTTTGTTCAGGACGTAATGCTAATGAAAAATTAATAGAAATGGCTGATTTAGTCACTGAGATGAAACTGATTAAGCATCCATATGATGACCAGGGAATTCCTGCGCAAAAGGGAATCGAATTTTAATGAACCCTTTTACTACAAAGCTCAGCAATAACCCATTGCAGGCAACATTGCTATTTTCAATATTGTTGCATGCCGCAGGTTTTTATATTTTATCTGGTGTCTCCTTTAACCTAAAATCCAGGTCTCCAGACATAACACCAATTAAAGTCACAGCTCTAATTCAGAGTAAAGGAATTCCATCTACAACTATAAAACATGTCGCTCAGAGATACTCAATACAATCAAAGCATTTGCCTAAAGTAGTTTCCTCTGAAATCAAAAAATTAAATCATGCAAAAATAACTCCAACTCATAGCAACAACTCGACAAAACATATGCATAGTCATTTAAAAATACAAAACCCTAAAACTATTGATCAAACGCAATTAACCTCGAGTACTAAATACTCACCTTCTCGAATAAATTCTAAGGCATATTACAGACAACCGATTTCAACGATATCGCCTCAACTTTTAAAAAAAGACTACTACTCACCAAAGAATATAAAATTTTCTACAACCCCTACTAAAAACATAGAGATCACACACAAAGAAAACCAATCCAGCGCCGTTAAACTTTCTAGTAGTTCAAATGTTCCTGCGCACGATTTACATAATTCTAGATCTTCCTCAATATATAAAACTAAAACGAATCAAAAGGTTGGATTTTCCATTTCTGTCCGAAAGGTCTCCCATACTGATGGTTTTAGTGAGGAGTCTATCAAAACATCTCAAGCGAGCACTACGGAAAAAATAGTTTCAACGTTTAAAAATTCACCTTCTGTAAATATGGGAGAGTTACAGCGAGGATTTAATAGAGAAATCTGGCAAAGAGTAACAAAGGCAAAATACTACCCAAGGATGGCACGTAAAAGAGGTTTTGAAGGCGTACCTATAGTAACCTTCACTCTGGGTAGCAAAGGTGAGTTGATTGACTTAAAATTAATCGAGGTTTCAAGCTACAAAATACTTAATGAAGCTGCTTTAGAAACGATTCGACGTGGAACCCCTTACCCGTCGATCCCAGAACCTCTTGGCAAAAAATCTATTTCATTTAATCTCCCTATTTCTTATGTATTGGAGGAATGATGATAAAATCAAAATTTATTAGCCTACTTATTTTTATGTTTTTTAGTTTCTCAGCCTACCCGGTAAAAGGAGAAGTGTTGGAGGTAGATAATAATTTCGATGGGGAAATGGATCAATGGCACCACATATCAGATGATAAAAAAATTATCAAAATAGAATATGATCATAATGGTGATAGCATAATTGATCAGACCGATATTTACGAAAAAAATAAATCACCTATTCGTGCTGAAGTGGATAGAAACTATGATGGAAAAATGGATCAATTTCAATATTATCGTATCGATGGATCTCTTGAGAAAATTGAAAAAGATACCCTATTTTCTGGGAAGATAAATCAAAAAGAATACTTTAAACATAATGGCTCTATAACTAATATTGAGCTAGATAAAAACCAAGATGGCAAAATAGATGGTTGGCAATTTTTTAACGATCAAGGAAAAATATTTAGCTCTAACTATGACACTGACTATGATGGAAAAAAAGATCGTTGGGAGATTTTTAGTCCAAATGAGACTATTACAGAAGTAAAGTTTGATACCAATGGAGATGGCACACCAGACCAATATCAAAAGTTTTATCCATCAGGAAAGCTAAATATAATTGAATTCGATACAAATTCAAACGGACAGGTTGATCGTTGGGAATATTACAATGA
>JABGTQ010000340.1 GCA_018647025.1 Nitrospina sp.
ATCAGGGGTTTGATTTTCGATAAGTTTCTCAAAATTTGTTCGTTGCATTTTAGGCAAATATAGCCTTCTCCTGAGAAGATCCAAAATGCATCTTCTACCCATTCTTTTGCGTCTTCCTCGGTTTCACAGAATTCGCCGGTTTGGGAGCATTCAGCAGATATTTTAATTTGGCACTCTACTGCGAATAGGTTGTCTTTCTTAACGATCAATTTTGTTCTCTTTTGCTAATGGCTTAACCGTCATATGAATTCGGGCAGGATTAATTAAGAACTGCCTATAGAAACTTCAAGGTTTGGATCGCAATAGCCTTTCAATGCTTTTGTTATTGCTGCTAGGGTTCCTCCTGTTGAGCTTGGGCAACTCCCACAGGCACCTTGATACTTGATGACAACAGTATTGTCTTCTACCTTGATAACTTCTAGGCCCCCTCCATCATTTGCTAAAGCGGGCCTAATTATTTCATCCATCAAAGACCCAATAATTAGTTCCTTTTCGCTATCGGGTAGACTGGGAAAAGCCTCACGATCAATTGTGCTGACAAAGGAAGCTTGTTTTTCTTTTTCAGGAGGTTTTTCTCCTGGCGGTAGAAGAATAGTTCCAATAGCAGCTTTAACGTCATCCATAAAGTGTTCCCAAGCATTTGAAGAGAACATGGTGACAGAAACGTAATCTTGACATAAAAATAACTCTATTGCTCCAACCTTGAATAAGGCTTCAGCTAGAGGGTTATCTCCGGCATACTCATCATCTTCTCCTGAAGAAATTGATAGGGAGCCGCTAGCCACTACTGGTCCATCCATTACAAATTTAAGTGCAGCGGGATTAGGTGTTTCCTCAATACGTAATATTTCCAAAATAAAAATCCTTGATTTATAAACATCTTTCAAATTAGATGCTTCAATTTTGATATGGTTTTGTAAAAATTTAAAAACTAGCTAAGTATAACCTAATTTATGATTTGAGCCTGTTTACCTTTTACAAGGGTTAGTTCTCTTTGTCTACATTTAGAGCTTTCATAATTTTAAAGAAGTTTATCTTGTTATTATTTTTAAGTTGATATTTATGCGTTAGTTAGGTTATTATCTGGCTTCGGTTGTTGGTTGAAACCGTCAGGAGAATTATTGGTGTTGAATAGAAGATAGCTTTTTCCTTTTAGGTTGAGAGATATGGGTCGTAATAGGATCCTTGTTTGAGTTAGACTTTCTCCCCCCCCCTCCATTTTTCTCAAATACAAAAAGTCAATCACATTTATTATAGGGCTACACTTGCGGTCGCGACCCATGCTTTTTGGAGTTGTACGCGTATGTGTTAGCTTTTATTATTTTTTTATTTAAAAGGAAATTATGTTAGCAAATCCATCTATTCAATCAGTGGCAACAGGTTTTGAAACTTTAAATCTTATTAGTCCTATTTGCAAAGCTCTTTATGAGGAAAAATACACTCTGCCTACTCCAATACAAGAACAAGCTATCCCTTATCTTGTAAAAGGCAGAGATCTATTAGGTTGTGCTCAGACAGGAACTGGTAAAACAGCGGCGTTTGCTCTACCAATTTTGCAGTGGTTAGAGCAAAACCGAGAAACTTTAGGTTCCAAAAGTGTCCGCTCTTTAATACTTGCTCCAACCAGAGAGCTAGCAGTTCAAATAGGTGAAAGTTTCCGAGTTTATGGTCGCCACCTTAAAATCAAACAGGCAGTGATTTATGGTGGTGTTAGACCTGCTATACAAATACGTGCTTTATCGCGGGGTGTGGATATCTTAGTTGCAACGCCTGGGAGGCTCCTAGATCTTTTAAATCAGAGGCAGCTACGCTTAGATAAGGTCGGAGTTCTTGTCTTGGATGAAGCTGATCGAATGCTGGATATGGGGTTTCTCCCTGACATCCAAAAAATTTGTTCTGCTATTCCGACTAAGCGACAAACCATGTTGTTTTCGGCGACGCTTCCAAACCAAATAGTAAAACTCTCTAAAAATTTTTTAGAGGATCCTGTGCAAATCACCGTTACTCCTCCATCCAGTACCGTGAGTAGAATTGAACAAAAGGTATTATTTGTGGAACGAGAAAATAAGTCTGCATTGCTGGAGTCTATTCTTGAGCAAGATCAAAGTGTTCAACGTGGTCTTATTTTTACTAGGACTAAACATGGAGCTAATCGGATAGCAACAAGATTGAGTAAGATTAAAATTTCAACAGAAGCAATTCATGG
>JABGTQ010000341.1 GCA_018647025.1 Nitrospina sp.
AATAGTTCGTCAGCGGAACGTTCTGTTTTAAATAAAATAAAATTAGAGTCTGTGGGGAATACAGTAATTGAGTTAATTTTTTCAAGCTCGTCTACTAATCGGCCACGTTCCTTAAGTATAAAATCAATTTGCTTTTGGACGACCTGAAAGTTATTAACCAAATGTTCAGCGAAGCTTTGAGAAAGCATATTAGAGTTATAGGGTAGACGGACCTTGTTTATTTCTTGAATAATTAATGGGTTAGCTACACCAAAACCAACTCGCATAGCTGCTAGGCCAATCTTTGAAAAACTTCTCAAGATTACAAGGTTGTTATGATTTTTTATTTCACTGATAAAACTTTTTTTGGAAAAGTCGTAATAGGCTTCATCTAAAACTACGATACCTTCAAACTGTTCAATTACTTTACGTACCTCAGCCTCAGAAAAACAATTGCCCGTAGGGTTGTTTGGATAGCTCAAAAAAATTAATCGAGACTTATTTTTTTCTGCAGCTTCCAAAAGTAGGCTTGCATTAAAGTCCCAATTACTATTGAGGGGTATATTTTTTGTCTTAATTCCTAGACTCTGAGATATGATTGCGTACATTGCAAAGGTAGGGTCAGGGATAATTATAGTATCTTCTTCCATGCAAAAAACTTGAAGAAGCAACAAGATGATTTCGTCGGAACCATTTCCAATAACCAGATGATCTACTTTAGTACCCAATCTCTTTGCAATAGACTCCTTTAGTTTTTTGCTGTCTGGGTCTGGGTACCTGTTTAATGGAAATTTTTTTAAAGATGCTGCAAATAGGTCATAGAGTTCTTTTGTTGGTGGAAAAGGACTTTCATTAGCGTGAAGTTTGACCTCGGATCGAATATTTTCTGTTGAATAAGGTTTTAAGGAGCGAACGCTGTCTTTTATTAGTTTTTCCAAATCAACATTAGACATTAGTTGTTCTCCCTACCGACAATTAAAGCCTTAATGTCTGGCGAAGAAGGTTGATATCGTTCCTTGCGAAACTGTTCTCCTGCTATAATGATCTCGAGATTGTCGGCGGTTTTTTCTACGTCAATATTGGTCAAGATATAATCATAAAGTATTGACTGTTGTATTTCTTTTTTACTTTCTTCTAAGCGATATTGAATTTTATTAGCATTTTCGGTGCCACGTTTGTTTAGCCTAACTTCCAGTTCTTTTAAGGATGGTGGCATTATGAATATAAAAACAGCTTTATAGTTAATCTTTCTTAAGGACTGCGCTCCTTGAACGTCCAGCTCAATCAACACATCTTCTCCCTTATTGAGGTGCGTACTTATTGACTCTGAAGCTGTGCCATAGTAATTATTGAAAACTTTTGCCCACTCAAGAAATTCTCCGTTCTGAATTTTTTTTTCAAATTTTTTTTGAGAAATAAAATGATAGTCTTTGCCCTTGGTTTCTCCTTCACGAGGTTCCCTTGTAGTATGAGAGATGCTTAATTTAAGGTTAGGAAGTTTCTGTTTTAACAATTGGCACACTGTGGTTTTGCCTGTTCCTGATGGAGCGGAGAGTATAAATATTATCCCTTTTGATTCCATTAGAGTCTGTTAACGAGGTTCAGTGTATTGGAGGTAAAGTTATATTTTTCTTTAGTTTGTCGAGTAAATTGTAAATGATCACTCTATGTTGGCTAATTGTTCTCGAATTTTTTCTAGGCAGCTTTTCATCTCTATTACAGCGCTCGAAACTTCTAGATCGATAGTTTTAGAGCCTGTGGTGTTTACCTCTCTATTGATTTCCTGAGTGAGAAACTCTAGCTTACGTCCTTGAGGGTCATTTGAGACAATTAATATATTAAATTGCTCTAAGTGACTTTTGAGCCTAACAATTTCTTCAGTGACATCACAACGATCTGCTAATAAAGCAGATTCTTGAGCGATACGAGCTGGGTCAATTTCAATACCACTAGTTAAGATCTTTATTTTTTCATTTAATTTTTCTTGGAATTTTTGGATAGTAATGGACTGCTTTGCTGCAATTGATTTTCTTAGAGTTTCAATGCTACTTATTTGATTGAGAATATCCTTTTCCAGGTTTTTTCCTTCATCTTCTCGCATTTTAATCAGATCCGTAAGAGCTCTATCGACTGATTGCATTACTATGTCTTCACATGAAAATTCAACTTTCTTGAGTTCCGATTTCACAACATCTCTTTGAGATAGAATAGTATTAATATCAATTTCACCTTTTAGTCCTAAACCATCTTGAATTTCTTTAAAAGCTTTTAGGTATTCAGTGGCGAGGGGAAGGTTAGGGTTCACTTCAAGGCCTGCTTCAGAGTCACCATTTTTTTCGATTGCGATGCTAATATCGAATGAACCTCGGGCGCATTTAGTTTTTACCATTTTCTTTAATGGAAGCTCAAGGGGTGCAAGTGACTTTGGGAGGCGGGTGTTTATGTCTATAAACCGATTGTTTACCGAACGAATTTCTACCTTGCAAGTAAGGTCTTCGCTTTGATTTTCATATCTGGAAAACCCAGTCATACTTTTAAGCATTAGTATTAATCAGGCTTTCTTAATAACTATTTTAAAGTGTCCATTAACTTTTTCCATGGAAAGGACTTCATGTCCATCGTTTTTAATGCTTTTTGGAACATTCTTTTCTGGTTCCCCTAGATCTAGTAAAGCCTCAAGATGATCTCCGGATAACATGGTCTCTAGTTTAAGTTTCGTTTTCACGTAGTTGAATGGACATTTGACTCCCCGCAGATCTATTTTTTGAAAAGATTGACCAGAACTACTTTTTTTATCGTCACCACCAACACGTATTCTTAGAGATTTATCGGATTGCATTTTGTTGTTAACGTCACGACATTCTTCAGCAAGCTCTCCGCAGTTCTGCACCCACCATGAAACGATGTCTTTGTTTGCTGTCGAATTTTCTTTTTCATATCGTTCGCCCATTTCAGTAAATTTCCCAGACACAATCTCCATGTCTATGATAAGTGAGTGAAATTTTCTAATACATTCCAGATCATCATTGAAATCCATTCCTTCTGTGACCAGAAGCGCTCTTGCAGAAGCAACGGTTGAACGTTTTGCATGATCCATAGCTTGAGAGTAATCTTCTTTCTCAAGGGCTAGTTTGCTTTGAAAATGAGCACGTTCAGCTTCGGCTAAGCGATCTGTTATCATGTCAGTGACGGCTCCTGCGCACTCTCCTTGACCTCGATCTTCCAAGCTAAATTTTTCTTTAGATCCAAAATCAATATATGAGTGAGGCGCTTCTTCAAGTTGAGGCAATTCTCTTAGTGGATTAAGTAGTTCTCTAAAGAAATCCTTGCCTTTTCGGTCAAAAAATTCTCCGAATGATTCATTAGCGAGTTTTTCATTTTTAAAGGAGTCTATGACTTGTCTCGTTGCTTGGGGGGCATTTTTTGCTGGGATCTTAATTACTGAAGTACCAAAGATAACTTTATCCTCATCAATTCTACCTCCTAGCAATATTTCATAATGTGGTGCGAGAACTCCATTTAGTTTTTTGGCTCCGCCATGAAACCCTATAGAAGCGATATGGTGTTGACCGCATGAGTTAGGGCAACCACTTGCTTTAATGGATATATGGTCTAATTCTTTAGAATGAGGAAAACCATTTTCCATTTCTTCGTTTAGGTGTTCTACCAGTCCTCGTGACGCTGTTATTCCTAAATTGCATGTTTCTGACCCGGGACAGCAGGTAATATCTCGAATTTCTTCGGTGCCTGCTTTGTGTAAACCAATTTTTTGCAGCTCTGCATAAAATGTACTTAAAGCATTATTTTTTACCCACGGAATCATCATATTCTGGTTGACTGTGTTTACGATAATTCCTCCACCGAGGTTAGATGCCATCTTAGCAACGGTTCGTGCCTTATCACTGGTTATATCACCTAAAGCCAATTTAATTTGCACATTGAAGTAACCGCTTTGTCTCTGTTCGCAGGTGTTCCTGTTTTTCCAAGTTTGAAACTCTGGGTCTGAATTAAATTCGTTATTAATTTTAAATTCGAGTTTTTGGGGAATAAACTCTTGTTTCGGAATCTCTATAGGAGGGAACGTTTGATTTGCAAGCGCTGCAAATTCTTCCTCATAAAGTTCTTTTATTTTTTTCAAGCCTAGTTTGTCAAGAACATATTTAAACCTAGCCTTGTTGCGGTTTTTCTTATCACCATATTTGTCAAATACTTGAACAATTGCCTCGCACATACGAAGCAAGTTTTCTTCTGAGATGAAATCAGTCAAGGGCTTCGCGCCATGAGGAAATGACCCAAGCCCACCACCAATCAATACTTTAAATCCTCGAATTTCTTTTCCATCCTTATTTCTTATTTGAGCATTTAGCCCTATATCATGAATGGGAGCAAGTCCGCAGCCAGAACATCCACCAAAACTAATTTTAAATTTTCTTGGTAGGTTTTGTGTCACGGCATGACGGATTAAATAATTTGTAACTGCTTTGCCGTAGGGGGCTACGTCAAATATTTCTTCTTTACAAGTCCCCGCTTTATGACAGGCAGTAACGTTGCGTACAGTATTACCACAGGCTTCACGCGTGGTTAGACCATAGTCCGCTAAGTCCTGTAAACCTTTAGAAACATCCTCCAATTTTACAAAATGAAATTGAAAATCTTGCCGGGTGGTCACATGCAGAATTCCATTAGAGTATCTATCAGCAAAGTCAGAAAGGCAGAGGAGCTGATCTGTTGTCATACGACCAGTAGAAAGTTTTGTCCTTACCATTTGAACGTCATCTTGACGTTGACCATAAATTCCTTGTTGAAGGCGAAATCGTTTAAAATCTTCAACGTCTACCTTCCCGCGGTTTAGTCTCTCTACCTCAGCTGTAAATTCTTCAATTTCTCTTTTTACTTCGGGAGGTATATTTAAAGTCTTTGTTTCCATTACTAACCTCTTTAATTACATATGGGTACTTAGAAGCACCCATTTTGATTACATATGTTAGATTTTAAAGTGAATGATTGCGATCGTTATACTTGAACACATATCATTAACTAAATTTGTTATAAAACTAAGTAGCATTATATTAGTATAAAAAACAAGATTATACCTTAATAAATTAAATTTTGTGTGTAGAGGAGCATAAAATCGTTTTTATATGATAACTTTTAATAAGCTAATATAATTGGCTTATCATCATATTTTAAATCATTGTATTTGAAAGACTAGTATTAATTTTTAATAATAGTGTGTAATTACTTTTAAAATGACTTCTTTGTTAATTCAGATTAATTTTTTTATTTTTCTAGTGATATTTGCTCTTGCTCTGTTCCGTAATTCAAATTTTAACACCATTCTTGTAGGTCTAACATACTTAGCACCCCTGGTTCCTCTTGGAATGAATACTGAAAATGAGGAAAGGTTTTTGCTTGTTTCTTTCTTTAATCTAATATTTGGTCTGATTGAAGTAATTGTTTTTGTCGTAACTGTAAAGCCAGAGGATACCCCGTTTGACAAACAGCACTTTAAACAATTGTTTGGTCATACTTTGCCAATTGTGATTTCATTACTTGGCCTATCATTTTTGGGCCGCTCGACCGAAATTCCTATGTCCACAATAGAATTGGGTGTCATTATTTTTCTTTTTGTATTTGGTTGTTTTATGAGAGTTTTAGCTATCTATCAAATTGGAGCCACCGCGTTCAAATTCGATATTGTTTTCCGTGAGGAACAAAAACTAAAAAAAGATCAGCTATATGGATTCATGAGACATCCTTCCTATACTGCAATGATGATTGTTGTTATTTCGTATGCCTTTATTACACATTCTCTTTTTTTTGGAGTTCTTGGGGTTTTATTTGCATGGATAGGTTTTCAGTATAGAATTTATCATGAAGAGAGAGGTCTAGCTGATCAATTTGGAGAAGAATATAAGGTGTTTCGCTCTAGTACTGGTATGTGGATTCCCTATCTAAATAAAAGAAATTCATAAGCTATTTTGGAAGTCAATATAGTGAGTGATTCCTAAAACCAGCAAAATATAACCATAACTAGCCATATAAAATATAGCTTTAGAGGGTGTATCAGTTTTATATTTTTGGTTTTGAGAAAGGGTTAGATTTTTTAATCTAAAATAATTGGCTGTTAACATGATAAAAAAAAGAATTAGTGGGTTATAATTCAAGATACTCATCAAACCAGAAGTAACAAAAGCAAGCATCCACATAGCTGGAACCTTGATCCAACTACTTTTTGTGAGATCGTCAATTACATTTAGGGCAGCTACGTAGCCAACAAGGTAAAATAGGAAAGAAAGCCCAAACCATACAAAAAAATCTACTATTTGTTTACCACCTGTAATGTCATCGATTCCAAGAATCATGAGGCTAAGAGTAACATCCACGCTTGATAAGAACAATAACGTGAGCTAACTCAACTTATGAAGCCATACGATATAGTTATCATCGGAGGAGGTCCTGCTGGAACCTCGGCAGCTTTGTTTCTTGAGAAAAAAGGATATCGTATTGCTTTACTCGATCAAGCTTTTTTCCCACGCGACAAGGTGTGCGGAGAATTTATAAGCCCAGCCGCAGATGATATTTTTTCCGATTTGGGAATTCTTAAATCAATCAATGATTTGAACCCAACAAAACTTTCTGGAGTGGTGTTGTCTGCTTATGAAAGCTCCTATTTGCAAGTTGACTACCCTGTTTCTGCAGATGGAAGAGTTATGAGCAGTTTGTCAGTAGAGCGTTCTATGTTGGACAATTTGATGATAAATCACGTACGTAACTCAAACGTTCAACTGTTAGAGGGGTTTAAGGTTACAGATTTACTGTTTGAAGGAGAGAATGTTTGTGGTGTAAAGGGATATGATGAAATAAAAAAAGAATTTAGTATTAAAGCCAAAATTGTAATTGATGCAGGAGGTAGAAATAGTATCTCTCTTCGCCGACTTAATTTAAAAAGAGGGTCTTCTCAAAAAGGGAAAATTGCCTTAGCCGCACATTGGGAGGGCGTTAAAGAACTAGGCCCTTACTGTTATATGCATATTAGTGACCCTGGATATACTGGTATTGCTCCGGTAGGGAAAAATAGAGCCAATGTTGTTCTTGTTGTAGATCGAAATAAGTTAGCTGGTGCTAATATTGAACATTTTTTCATAAAAACAGTATTAGGGAATCAATTACGAAGAGGAATTCTTGGCGCAGGAGCGCCAGTTGAAAAAATAAGGGTCATGGATACATTATCCTATTCGGTAAAAAAACCAAAGTGTGGCGGACTCATTCTTGTTGGAGATGCTACGGGGTTTATTGATCCTTTTACAGGAGAGGGAATTTATCTATCGTTAAGAAGCTCTCAACTAGCAGTAGAGATCATAAAT
>JABGTQ010000342.1 GCA_018647025.1 Nitrospina sp.
GTGGTTCCTGCAAGTATGGGAACTATAGGGCGAATAGCTTCAGGGGTATCAACAACAATGGTCGAGAGAGCTGCTGATGTTATTCTAAAAGAAAAGCGTAAATTGATTATTGTGCCTAGAGAAAGTCCTTTCAGTACCATACATTTAAAAAATCTTTTAGCCCTTGATGAAGCAGGTGCCCATATATTACCTGCATCTCCTGGATTTTATTCAGGACAAAAAACTTTTGAAGATCTTGTCGATTTTGTCGTAGCAAGAATATTAGATCAGTTAGATATAGATCAAGATCTTATGCCCCCATATCAAGGCTGATAATCAACCCTGTTTGATATTAATATAATGATTTATCTTGATAATGCTGCAACAACTCCCATAACACCGAAGGTAATGGACGTGCTAAAGGAATCTATGGACTCGGATTTTGCTAATCCTGGTACGATTTATTCTATTGGACTTGATGCAAAAAAATTAATTGATCGAGCGAAAGAAGATATCGCAATTGCTTTAAATATACCATCGACCCACAAAATTGTTTTTACTAGTGGGGGTAGTGAATCAAATAATTTATTTATTAAAGGACGTTGTTTTCCGGATAAAAAAGTAGCATATCTTGGGCTAGAGCATCCTAGTGTCAGAGAACCTTTAGATTATTTTAGTTCTTTTGGGAATGCTCCATTTAATATGCTTGAATATCAAACTGAAGGACGCCTTGATTTGAAAGGTATTTCTGTTCTCTCCGATACTCGTTCAAAGCTTTTATGTCTATCACATGTCAATAATGAGTTAGGAACAGTTAATGATCCTATTTCAGTTTATGAAGGTCTGTGTGAAAAATCTCCTGATACTCAACTATTTATGGATGGAGTACAGGCAGTCGGTATCTGTAAACTTTCTTCAACTATATGGCGCGGTTTGTCTGGATACTCAGTGTCAGGGCATAAAATTCACGGGCCGAAAGGCATAGGTCTTTTAATCTATGATGCAAAGTTATCTATTACTCCAATTATTCATGGAGGTAATCAACAGGATGGAGTTCGTTCTGGTACTCCCCCTGTACCACTCATACGTGCAATGGCAAAAGCAATATCAATTGCTTCTGAACGGATTGATGAGATGCAAGAACACTATGATTTTTTAAAAAATAGGTTGATTCAAGGGTTATATGATTTAAGTGATCATATTCCCGAGCTAAATATTCGTTTTAATTCTCTAGTTGATGATGACCATGAAAGACAATCCCCTTCAATTGTAAACTTTAGCTTTTCTCCGGTAGAAGGTGAAGTTCTTTTACACCATTTAGAGGCAAAAGGTATTTTTGTCGGATTAGGAAGCGCCTGTAGTGCAAGTTCAAAAAAACCTTCGAGGATATTACTTGGAATTGGTCTATCTGAAGATGAAGCGAGGTGTAGTTTGCGTATTTCTTTTTCTGGAAACAATACGATTAATGATATTGATGTTTTTCTTGAAGAGTTTTCCAGAGCGTATAAAAATTTATATCCAACCTTTTACAAAATAAGTAAAAAAATGTGATGGGAATAAGAACCCTTTTAATTCGTTATGATGAAATTGGTCTTAAAGGTAGAAATAGAAGGCACTTTGAGAATCAGCTTGTTAAAAATATTCGGTGCGCTTTAAGAGGTATTCATAATATTAAAATTAATAAAATTCATGGACGTATTCTTGGTCTCGTGAATTTAGCAGATGCAGATATATGTATCGATTCCTTAAGTTTTGTCCCAGGAATAGCTTCTATAAGTATTGGTCACTCAATAGAGCCGGATTTTGATAAAATTGCTAAACTTGGGATTAGTCTGATTCAGTCTAAACTTCAAGCCCTTGGGCAACTCAAATTTTGCGTTAGAACAAGACGCTCTAATAAATCTTTTCCCATTAGATCCAAAGAGTTTGACTTTGAAGTAGGATCTCGAATTATGGAAACGCTTTCTAGTAAAGGTCTGTCTGTAGATATTAACGGTGCGGACTTTATTCTTGAAGTTGAAATTGGACCTGAGGAAACTATAGTTTTTGATAACCGAGTACCTGGACTCAGGGGTTTGCCTGTGGGTAGTTCGGGCCAGGTTCTTAGCTTGTTATCAGGAGGTATTGACAGCCCAGTATCGACCTTCAAGCTAATGACTCGAGGTTGTCGCGTTCATAGTGTTTTTTTTGACAATCGCACTTTTCTTGGTCGTGGTGGCTATGACAAAGTTGTTCGTTTGGCAAATAGACTCAATCGTTATCAAGGAGGTGGAAAATTATTTATTATTCCATTTCAAGATATACAATTAGCAATAAGGGACCATTGTCATGATATGAACCGAGTTGTTTTATATCGACGGATGATGTATCGAATTTCAAACGTTTTAGCTGAATTAAATAATTGTCATGCGTTGGTTACCGGAGAGTCAGTAGGGCAGGTAGCCTCTCAAACTTTAAAAAACCTTGCAGCAGTATCTTGTGTAACGCAGATGAGTGTTTTTCGACCTTTGATAGGAATGAATAAACATGAAATAATTAAAGATGCAAAGAAAATAGGTACATACGATATAAGTATCGAGGCACA
>JABGTQ010000343.1 GCA_018647025.1 Nitrospina sp.
CTTTTTGAGGATCGCATCAGCGGAATTATTTATATGGAACCGCTGAAATCAATATTATTTAGTGAAGCCCCCTTAGGGCGTGGAATGCCTTACAATCATCTCACCATGGTTATCCGGAGAAGTGTTTTTGAAAAAATAGGCCTATTCAAACTTCATTACAAAATCACAATGGATTTTGAGTGGGTCTGTAGGTTACAGAAGAACAAATTAATGGGACATTATCTGAGTGGGAAGCCTGTAGTGCAGATGGATGGAGGTGGTGTTTCTTCCACCACAGAGCAATTGGTGATGTGGGAATCATTCAAAGCTCTCATAGAAAACCGCCTTTTGAATCCAAAAAATATCCTTGGTATTATAGAGAGAAGTATTCTTTATCTCGGGCGAATCTTGCTGGAAACCTTGGGAATGACTGGAACTCTGGGCTGGCTTAAAAGGAAAAAACATAATTCAACTTGGCAAAGGTCAAATGTACTGGAACTAAAAAATAATCACCCTACAGTTAAATCATTACCTAAACACATTTTTCCTGATGTTTCATCTCTAAGTAGGTCAATATCATCCCAAAAAAGAATTGGTTTAAACGGTTTGCTTATTCATGATTATCCAACCGGATTGAGTAGATACAGCTATGAACTGATACATAGAATGTTAACTCATTTTAAAGGAAATACCATAGCTTATTCCACATCTCCTGAATTGACCAAAGAGTTTCCGGAGTCAACTAACAGCAGCGTGCCTCCATTCCATTACCCCGCTAATTTTAGATCAAACAGCGTTCGCTTAAGTTGGGAACAGGTCGGCTTACGTTATGCATGTTACAAAGACAAACTGGATTTGCTCTATTCTCCAATAGCAGAAGGCATCTTGTTTCCTCAACTTCCACAAGTTATTACAGTACATGATTTGCTGCCCTTTCATTATCCAAGTCTGCTCCCACGCTGGGTTCCTTATTACGAATATTTTCTACCTGCTATTATCAGAGGAAGTGCTGCTGTAGTTTGCGTCTCTGAATTTACTCGCCAGGAAATCCTTGAGCGTTATCCAAGAGTTCCGGAAGAAAAATTAAAAGTTATTCATGGTGGAGCAGACCTAAATAGATTTCGGCCATGTCCACCCGGAATGATCAACAAGCACTACGATTTAAATGAATATCTCTTGTGTGTTGGTGAAGTTCGTCCCTATAAGAATATGGAAAATATTTTCCGGGCCTTGGAACTGTGGCCTGATGGACCAAAACTCGCCATCTCAGGGAAAATCACAGGCGAACACAAAGCACTATTGGATAATTTGGCACATTCCCTAAAAATTGAAAACCGAATTATCTGGTTGGGTTATATCCCGGATAATTTGCTGCCAAACCTTTATTCTGAAGCAATAGCATTTATTTTTCCGAGTCTCTATGAAGGTTTCGGATTACCAATTATTGAGGCTATGGCCTGCGGATGCCCTGCAATTAGTTCCAATCGAGGCAGCCTGAGGGAAATTGGCGGTGACGCTGCCCATTTTTTTGACCCAATGGAAATAAGCGACATGGCGGAATCAATCCAGAAAGTCTGCGAAGACACGGAGTACCGTCAGACACTTGCTCAGCGTGGACCAGAGCATGCGATTAAATTCACCTGGGAATCTTCATTCACAAAACACATGGCATTGTTTGATACGATTTTGAATTAAATGCTTCACACAATCTAAAATACCGCCTGAAATTAATTTCCAACTTATTCGCACTTCCCGGATTCCGTAAATATTTTGCAAACACATCTTGGCTTTTGGGTGAGAGGGTGCTCCGGATTGTAGTTTCACTATTTGTCGGCATTTACGTCGCTCGTTATCTGGGTCCGGAACGTTTTGGTTTATTGAGTTACACACTGAGTTTTGTGTTGTAAGGTAATAATTAGTTATAAAGATTAAAAGAAATGAAAGTAGTAATTATTAATCCTTGTTATAACGAGGCTGATAGACTAGATGTAAATAAGTTTATAGACTACCTTTCTCAAAATACACATCTACATTTTCTCTTCGTAGATGATGGAAGCACTAACAATACCAGCAGAATCATTAATCAGATACTATCAAAGTTTAGTTCTCTAATTTGAATATAAAATTATTAACAACGGTAAAATACATGACTTCTGTTATCTAATATTTGCTATAGAAAATTGACTTTGATTATCTAAAAAGTAGATATTATGTTAAAAGATTTTTTCTCTATATTTATATGTCCCACTTTAGGTTTAACTCTTGACTGATAATTATAATGGCCAACAAAAGTACAGTCCTGTGGCTTAGCGGAATAATGGTGCTTGGAGCCATTTTCCGTCTATCTATATTCAACTTAGAACCTTTGTTTATGGATTCTGCGTATTATGCTTCCTTAGGACGAGCTATTGCGGAAGGCGACTACCTGCTTCAAGTCAATCATATGAGTGACAAACCACCTTTATTTTTTTATATTCAGGCACTTTGTTTTGAGTTGTTTGGTGTCTCGGAATCCGTTGCGGTTCTTCCAAGTTTTTTAGGAGGAATGATTAGCATAGGCATAATCTATTTATTAGGAAGAGATTTAAAAAACCCCGTTGCAGGTTTTTTAGCGGCTTTTCTTTATGCAATCTCTCCCGGTAGCGTTTGGCTTTCAGCATGGGGGCTCATAGATTCTCTATTCATGACTGTTATCTTGTTGTCTTTTTGGACATTAATACATCGTCGATTTTACTGGACAGGTTTTTTGATTGGGATAGCTTTTGGGATGAAACAAACAATCCTTTCCTTCGGACCGCTCTATTTCCTCTGTCTACTAATAATAGAATTCCATCATCATTCCGGAAAACAGGCCCTAAATTCCATATCAAAATCTGTTTTCAAAATGATGCCCGGCTTTTTTTCTGTTTTTTTACCAGTTCTATATTGGAGCATGTTTTTAACCAGTGAAAGGATGAAACTTTTCAAATATGTATTGGACTTTATTTCAGGCACAGATAACACCGATTTTATGGGGGCACCTATTGGGCGCCTCTCAAGCATTCAAAGCGATTTGGGGGAAGTTTTCGGTTTGAGTTGGCACTGGATAATTGGATTATGGGTGCTATCTTTATTTTTTTTCCTTGGAAAATTATATAGTAAATGGCAGACCCAAAAACCATTTGAATTATCAGTAAAACTTCTTCTTTGCATAAATATTTTTATATTATTTTTCTTTTACTTGCTTATTTTTGTAGCTCGTAAATACATTGGTTTTTGGTATGTTTTTCCTATTTTCCCTTTCCTGATTTTGACGGGAAGCATTACTTTAATAGAACTCATAAACACCAGATATTTAAATTGGAATAGAAATACAAGAGGAAAGATAATAATAAGTATCTTGGGGGCGGTTACTTTAATAGGTGCCTTTTCATCTGCAACTGCAAGAGTTAGTCAAATTGGCGAAAATTTAAGGAATAGTCCTATTCAAGGGGCTCAAGAGATTATAAAAGAAATAAAACCTTATTTGCAGAATGGGAATAATTTTATTTTTGAAGAAACTCTGGGTTGGATGCTGCACTACTATCTTTTTGGAGAAAAATACAGGAACCTTCACTATGATTTTGGTGATCAAAACATGCAAAATATGAAAAATATTCTTTTACAAGAACCGTATACTAATTTTTACGTTCTACTTTATCGTCCTCGCTATGGTGATATTGTACCTATGAACCAAATATTATCACCGGAGTATAGAGTTGAAGAAATTTTTCGTAATAAAAGAGACAACTTCCGATTTTTTAAAATCTTTTCAATTTTTCCAGTATCTCTTAACAACACACAAAAACTTCCTGAGGAATGGGGAAAAGAATGGGAAACTTGGTGGTATAATATCTTATTCAAAAAGTGGCCCGAGGCAAAAAACATAGAAATTTCTAGACATTGGAATGAGACAGCAAAGGAATTTGAAGTAAAGTTAGTGGCAGAGCAAGTCCCCTTCAACAAAAAAGATTTAGTAGTAAGCAAAATGCAGATCTCGATTAAATCTCCAAAACCAAGTATTGCTCCTTCAATATTTTACAATTGGCCAATTTTTCAAGAGCATCAAGGGATTTCTATGCAATTGTTGATAAATGGAGAAACAATGGAAAAATCTATATTAGATAAATTTAAACAGGTCAATAAAATACAATTTCGCACAGAACAATCTTTTACAAATATTCATGCTTTTGGCAAAATGGATTCAACCTCGTTGGAAATCGAAACTGATGTTCAGTTAAAATTAGAGTCGGAACTTGTTCGTGTTGAAATTCAGCGTTTTCTTCTCAATAGCTGGGATTTAACTTGGCTGACTAATCTGTTCAAAAATCATCCAATTCCTCCTTTAAAGATAAATGCCTACCCATCACTAGAGCTTCGGCTAGCAAATATTAAACAACAGAATGGGCTGATTACGATTGATTATAATGCCCCAGAAAGACTGAGTCAATGAAGACAAAACTGCTTTTCAAATTCAGTACTGGAATCGTTGTACCCTGTTATAATGAAGAAGAGAGGCTCCAACTTTCAGAATTTTCTAGATTCTTCAAAACAGATAACACCACCTTTTTTTGCTTTGTAGATGATGGAAGTACTGATGGTACAAAAAAAATTTTAGCTGATTTTGCAAAAAAAAATCCAGAACGAGTTCAAGCTGTCTTCCTCTCTTGCAATCAAGGAAAAGCAGAAGCAGTTAGACAGGGAGTTAAAACTTTGCTTAAAACTCATAAGTTCAAGTTCGTAGGGTATTGGGATGCTGATTTAGCTACCCCGCTTTCAACGATTATTGAGTTTATAGAAAAGTTTCAAATTAGCCGAGCATTGGTAGCTGTTTGTGGCTCCAGAATATTGCGGTTAGGAGCTTCTATCCACCGTTCGGTTTTTAGACACTACTTTGGACGGATCTTCGCAACGGTAGCAAGTTATATCCTGAATATTCCCGTTTATGACACGCAATGTGGGGCTAAAATATTTAGTGCAGAACATGCGGGGTTGATATTTTCCGAGCATTTTATTTCACGTTGGTTCTTTGACATAGAATTGTTTGCTCGCAGCATTGAACTAATGGGACGGGATAAAACAGTTAACTCAATTTATGAATTGCCATTGGCCAAATGGCATGATCAAGGTGAGTCAAAAGTCACTTGGGGTAGTATTATAAGGACACCAGTAGATTTGTTTCTAATTTTCTATCATTACCGAAATCGTATTACTAATTTCTCTAAGTCAGACACCACTTAAGAAAATTCGACTCAACAGAATTGAAGTATAATAGGATTGAAATGGTGCATATAGAGATGGTAGAAGACATTATTTATGGCATTTAAAGTGGACCTAAAATTAATAAAGGTGATATTCTACTCCTTCTTCCAAATTCAACAACTTCTCAGGAAGAAAATTTGTCAAAAATTCATAAGTTGCAGTTAAGTGAAATAAAGCACACGAAATCACAGAATTAGTTTGAATTTCATGAATTCAGACATTCTTGGAAATATCTCATGCTGATTAATAATCCAAATCTACTAGACACAAGGATGGTATATCAAGAGGTTGATTATGCAATATATTAAGTAGTTTAGTGAAATAGTTTAACACAAATTTTAATACCAATGATGCCATGAAAAAGCTGGTTTGTAGGAAATAGTTGGAAAGGCCGCTCATCTTTTTGATCCTCTGAAAATGCGCAAAATGGAGGAATCAATCCAGAAAATCTGCGCATATACCGAGTACCGTCAAACACTTGCTCAGCGTGGACCAGAGCATGCAATTAAATTCACCTGGGAAACCTCCTTAAAAAAGCACATGGCATTGCTTGAAACGGTTTTGAATTAAATGCTTCGCACAATCTAAAAATCCTCATGAAATTAATGCCCAACTTATTCGCACGTCCAGGTTTCCGTAAATACTTTGCAAACACTTCCTGGCTTTTGGGTGAGCGGGTGCTCCGGATGGTTGTTTCACTATTTGTCGGTATTTACGTCGCTCGTTATCTTGGACCTGAACGCTTTGGTTTACTGAGTTACACACTGAGTTTTGTTTGGTTATTCAGTTCACTGGCTTCTTTTGGATTAGACGACATCCTTGTGCGAGAATTAGTAAAACGTCCGAAACAACGTAAAAATTTACTTGGAACTGTATTTTGGTTAAAAGTTTGTGGCACAGTAGTAATGGGAATTGCTA
>JABGTQ010000058.1 GCA_018647025.1 Nitrospina sp.
CAACTTGGACATAATAATTTTTAATTTGGGAAGGTATTGTTTTTTTTTCAGATAGCTGCTTGCTTATGGATGCATTTACGTCATTAAGAGTAGTTTTATTTTTTCCCGACGTTACGCTTTGAACTGATGTGGAGTTTTTATTTTTGTTAGTTATTATTTTT
This sequence comes from Nitrospina sp., assembly GCA_018647025.1. Taxonomy (GTDB): domain Bacteria; phylum Nitrospinota; class Nitrospinia; order Nitrospinales; family VA-1; genus Nitromaritima. The sequence goes on from JABGTQ010000058.1 coordinate 162, forward strand.
TTATTGGTAGAGTCTTTTTTCTCCAGAGAAGAGTTTGATTGAAATTTTTCCTTAGAGGTGACAGCTACTTGTTCAACAAGGCTAGATAGAGGTGAATTGAAATATTGTCTCTTTTGAATGAATATTAGAGCAATAAGTGCAATTCCTACAGCAGAAATAGTAGCTAATTTGGAGTTTTTTGTCCTTACTCTTTTTTCTGTCTTATATTGGTTCTTAATTTGATCGTATTCATGAAGGTTATGTATTCGCTTATTGTATTTTTTCCAATCTGGGTTAATTTCTTGAGAGTGCGGATCTGAGTTTTTAAGAATTTTGTCATTTTGTGATTCAAGCATTGATTGATTCTTTTGCTAAAAGTATTTAGAAAGAAGATTTTATAAATGGATAGTTTTCTTAGGACAACAGTAAAGCATGATGATAGGATATTTTTGTAAAGAATTAATCTATAGAGTTATAATATTTCATTTATATGATGATATATTTCCCCTTATATTTCAATAAGTTTTATGATATTTACATGATTTAATGACACATAGTAAATGAATAAAAATAATGATATTGATTTGTCGGTAAATTTAGGTCCTATGCTCTTTGCCAATCCGGTTATTGCCGCTTCAGGTACTTTTGGCTATGGAATTGAATTTGATCCTTTTGTAGATTTAAATAAATTAGGGGGTTTTTGTACTAAAGGTTTATCGATGCAACCTAAACTCGGGAACCGTTTTCCACGAATGACAGAGACTTCTTCGGGGATGTTAAACTCTATTGGACTAGAGAATATAGGTTTGGATAGGTTTATAATTGAAAAATTGCCAATTATAGAAAAATTTAAATCCAGGTTGATAGTTAATTTTTTTGGAGACACCATTGGTGAATATGTTGATATGGCAAGAGCGTTATCTAAATTGGATAGGGTAGATGCTCTTGAAATGAATGTATCTTGTCCTAATGTTGAAAAGGGAGGAACTCGGTTCAGTTCGGATCCGTTGACTCTTAAGCAAGTAGTAGAATCTGTTCGAAAAGTATCTAAAAAATTCTTAATCGTAAAGCTTTCGCCTAATGTAAAAGATATAACAGAATTGGCTTTAGCTGCTGAAGGTGGTGGGGCAGATGCACTTTCATTAATTAACACTTTTGTAGGATTAAAGATTGATGTTAAATCAGGAAAACCATGGTTAGCAAATACAACAGGAGGGGTTTCAGGCCCTGCTATTAAACCGATGGCACTGTCTATGGTTTATGAGACTGCCCGCACGGTAAAAATTCCTGTTATAGGGATTGGAGGAATTTCCTCGGTGGAAGATGCCTTAGAATTTTTAATTGCAGGGGCAAGTGCCATACAAATTGGAACTGCAAATTATATTGATCCGTCTATTACGATTAAAGTCATTGATGGCCTTTATCGTTACTGTAAAAAAAATAATTTAAAATCGCTGACAGGTTTGCCTTCATTAAAAAAATGATGGGGACGATTACTTTTGAGTATAGATACGGGGAACCCGTTTACCGACTCCGCAAAGAATTTCATAGGGAATAGTATTTGCTTTTGTAGCTAACTCTTCTACTTTGATTTGGCCATTTCCTTGTTTTCCGAATATAACAACCTCTTCGCCTATATTTACGTTCGGAAGGCCAGTAATATCAACTAAACACATGTCCATACAGATAGTTCCAACTTGTTTCACTCTTGTTTCTTTTACAAGAAGTTCCATACGATTTGAAAGGCAACGTCTTAATCCGTCAGCATATCCAACAGGAATTGTTGCAATACGGGTTCTATCTTTTTTTGTAATATAACTACCACCGTAGCTTATAGGAACGCCCTTTTTTAATGTTTGTATTTGCATAATTTTTGTTTTCCAAGTCATGACGGGGCGTAGTTTGGTAACTTTACTTTCCTCTGTTAATAAATGAAATACTGAAGCTATCGTAGGCGATGGGAAAGATCCAAATAGGCTGATACCAGGTCGAACTAAATCAAACCTGCTTTCAGGGAAGCGCAAGAGCCCAGCGGTATTTGCCATATGGAAAAGTCTGTGTTTGTTTAGGTTAATTATTTTAGGTAAGGACTTGGAAGTTAATTCCTTTATTATATTTGAGAAAATAGATATTTGGCGGTGGGTTGTTTTGGGATCTTCTTCATCTGCAGAAGATAAATGCGTAAAGAATCCTTCGATTTTTAGATTTTTACAACTTGTGATTTTTTCAAGTAGGCTTGTGAAATCTTCTGGTTGAACTCCTAACCTTGCCATACCAGTGTCAATTTTTATGTGGACACCTATATTAGTATTAGCGTGTCCTGCCTGCTTGGAAATAGCAGTTGCCATAACTGAATTGGAGAGACTAGTAGAAAGTTTATACTTGATGAGATCTTCAATCTCATTTGAATAAATGCCTCCTAAAATAAGTATAGGGGAGGTGATTCCGCTTTCACGTAGTTCAATTCCTTCTTGAATTATTCCCACCCCTATATAATTAACTTGTTCTTTGACAGCAGCGTGTGCGCATTTAATTGCTCCATGACCGTATGCGTCTGCTTTGAGAATTGCCATAGTCTGAACATTGTTTCCTATGAGAGATTTTATAGAACGTAGATTATGGCAAAATAATTCGAGGTTGATTTCGACAAAAGTAGCTCGTGTTACGTTCATTGCAGAAGTTAAATGTAAAAATTAGGGTGTGTTTTAAAAAGCCTTAAAAGAACCGATGGAATGTTTTATAAGTCATTCTCTGCGACTTCTTCCTGTTTCTGAAATTCTACCAAATTTTTTCACTTCTGGGCCTGATGAACGAACTGGTCTGCAGGACATAAAACTTTCATCTTTTGTCTTTCGTCTTACTTGGTAGGCACGGTCACTGTAAAAATTATAAACCATTGCGTTGATGCCAGATTCTTCGTCGCACCAATATGTAAAGCCACATCCTTCTGGGAATTTCAGGTCAATATGTACTATGTCTCCATTGAAGTCGGTATTTTTACTTTCATGCTCATACAAATTTCGTGCCTCAGTTTTTTTCGGTAGTCGCCAGTCATCGTATCCAGCAAACTTTTCATCGTTAAGTTTTTGTACAAATTTATTGGCACCTTTCCAGGTACACCATTTCCCTCTGACCTGGTAGCTGTCTTTTTTTAACCACATTACATTGTAACGAGTGTCGGTTAGTGTGTCATCGCCATTATCAATAAAGCGTTCTTTTTGAGTCATAATTATGTGTACTAGTTTGATGTTTGTTTGAAAAAATAATTTTTTTTTATATGTTATCAAATTTTTTACCACAAGAATATATTTTGTGACCTATATACGTATGAATTTATGTATATGCCAGTGCTCCGGCTATAGAACCCGTTAGTAGCGTTGCTAAAAATGCTGTCCATAGACCTCGAAGTCCAAGTATTGATATTTCTTTGG
>JABGTQ010000344.1 GCA_018647025.1 Nitrospina sp.
ATAGTTCTGTTGACAGTTGGTTAGGTGGCGCAGTCGGGAAGTTGTTAGGCGTCCCAGTTATTCGCACTCGTCACGTTTCTTTGCCTGTGAATGACTATTTTCCAAATCACCTTTTATATTCCTACATACCTCAGCGAATTCTCACTAGTGGGAATATGATTTCAAATGTTGTAAAGCAGATTCGCTGTGTTGATTCAAAAAAGGTTATTTCTGTGTCCGCGGGAGTTGATCTAAATAAATTTAATTCAGGAGTTTCTGGAGAGAAAATTCGTGATGAATTAATGATTGAAGTAGACGAGTTTCTTGTGGGTAAAATTGGAGTCATAAGAGGTTGGAAAGGGCACAACTATTTTCTTGAAGCGATTCCGTTTATCTTGAAAGAGGTCCCTAAAGCTAGATTCGTAATAGTTGGTGACGGTCCAGGTTTTAAAGAAATAAAAGATAAAGTTAGAGTGGCGGGCTTAGAGGATAAAGTAGTCCTCCTTGGGCATAGAGAGGATATCCCTCAAATTATAGCAGCATTAGACGTGCAAGTTCTTGCTTCTTTCAAGGGAGAGGGGACTCCTCAGGTTATTCCACAGGCGTTTGCGGTGAAAACACCAATAGTAGCTACCAAAATAGCTTCCATCCCAGATCTTTTGGGAAATGGTGAACGAGGAGTATTAATCGAACCAAAAAATGCAGTAAGCCTTGCACAAGGTGTATTAAAAATAATCAGAAATCCTGAGATTGCAAACCGCCTAGTTGAAAATGCAAATTCATTTTGCCTTAAAGAATTAACAATAGACAAAATGATGGATAGAACTATCTCTGTTTATAAAGAGGTTACTACCTCTAACCTAAAATAATTAAACTTACTGTGAGTTGGCCAGCCCATATATGAAGATTGCTATTATTAGACAAAAATTTGTTAACTATGGCGGAGCTGAGCAATTTGTTTCAGGGTATGTAAAACAGCTTGCTAATATGGGACATGAGGTACATATTTTTGCAAATCAATGGACCTCATCGAATAATCCAAATATTAAAATTCATTCTGTTCGTGCAATTAAAAGAAATTCTTTTTTAAGAGTTTTATCATTTGCTTGGTGTGTTCTCCGATCAATAAACTCTCTATCATTTGATATCGTTCAAAGTCATGAACGAATATGGAACCAAGACATATATAGAGCTGGTGATGGATGTCATCGTGAGTGGCTTGAAAGACGAGCAAATTGTTTGTCATATATTAAAAGACTCTTTTTTCGTTTTAGTTTGTTTCACCAGTTAATTTTAGTATTAGAGAAAAGAATTTTTGAAAATGGGGAATGTAAGAAAATAATTGCTATTTCTGAGATGGTTAAGAGAGATATATTAAAGCATTATCAGGTTCCAGAAGATAGGGTCATGGTTGTCTATAATGGAGTTGATTTAGATAGATTTAACCCGAGTCATAGAAAGTCTTCTCGAAACGAACTTCGACAGCAATTAAAAATTTCTGATGAAGAAGTAATAATTTTGTTTGTGGGGTCGGGATTCGAGCGAAAAGGGTTAGAGTATCTCATTAAGTCTGTTCAGTACTTGAAACAGAAAAATTGGAAATTAGTTCTTGTGGGAAAGGGAAAATGGAAAAAATATTTGAACTTTGCTTCAGAGGAGAATCGTGGGAAAATAACTCACTTAGAGCCTATTGATGAAATTGAAAAACTGTATGCAGCAGCAGATTTTTTTATTCTTCCTTCAATCTATGAGCCATTTGGAAATGCTAACCTGGAAGCTTTGGCCTCGGGTCTTCCGATCATCACAAGCCGTAACTGTGGTGTTTCAGAAATAATTACACCTAAAAAGGAAGGAATTATTTTGGAAGAGCCATCAGATTTTAAAGCGATGGCTAAAGCAATCGATTATTTGATGGATTCAAAAAACCGGGAACCAATGAGACAATCTGCTCGGTTGTTAGCTGAGAAGTTTACTCAAGAGCGCAATGCCTCTGAGATGCTACAAATTTATCAGAAGTTGATAGAGTAAGGAAGAAATAGTAATTAATGGGTTGAATGAAGTATGAGGGGATCGGGTTCTTTTTATTTCGCAAGGTAAGTGATTGTGAGTTTTTTTTTAATCTAGAGGACGAGGAGATAGCTGGTAGTTAAAAAAAATTAAATTAAATGATGAATGATTTTCCAATATATATTTAATGCGGGGCTAACTAAGTATGTTAGGAGAGGATTATTTGTGCCACTGATAGTGAGAGTTCCTTGATAAACACGAGTGATTTCCTTGTCAGAGACCTTGCGTAAACGTTTTAACTTTTTTCTTTTAATTAATATGCGTGGAAAAATCTTAATAATCTCAATATAGCTTTTAATTTTAAGAAAAAACCATTTATGAATGACAGCATGAAACCACTGACACAACTCAATGACAATTAATGCAGGAGAAATTAACGCGAGTGTTTTAATCTCCATATTTTTTAGTAAAATATGAAGCCTGTTTTTTTCAGAGGAGTAATATTTTAAAACCCCTTTGTTAAAATTATAGTGGTGGTACATGATAGCCTGTGGAGCAACCTTAAGACGCCATCCTGCTAGACGAATTCTCCATGAAAAATCATGGTCTTCGTGATAAAGAAATAGGTCTTCATCAAATCCACCTACTGTTTTAAACACTTCTCTTTTTAACATAAAAATTCCACCACAAGCTGATTCAAAAGGTTCTTGATAACCAGGGTCTTTCTGGCCAAGCAAATTTGGATAAGCGATTCCAGTATAATTAATCAATACACCAAGAGAATTAATTATTTTTTGTTGGTCGATATGTAAGATTTTTGGGATGGCCCCTCCAATACTAGAATCGCTTTCCAAAAGCTTTGCTAATTCTCCAATACATTTTGGGTTTAACTTAAGATCGCTATTGAGAAAAATAAGATAGTCTCCTTTGGCAACTGCTAATCCTTTATTGATAGCAGAACCAAATCCTAAATTTTTACAGTTCTCAAGAATCTGTACTGATGGAAAACTTTTACGAATATAATCGATTGAGCCATCCTTGGAACCATTATCACTGACAATAATATCTATTTGGTCTATGTCTTGATTGAGAGTGGATTGAATACACTCGCCGATGACATTTTTATCATTCCAGTTAACAATTATTGCAGTTATTTTTTTCAAAGTTATTCTGTCCCACTAATAGAGAGAAAATAAAAATATTGAATAGTTATGTATCATTAATAAAAGAGGAAATTAAAATTTAACTTATTACGTTGATTTATTTTCGGTGACTCAAATAGCTTAAGGAATAATATTGTAACTTTGGTAGTTTATGTTTGCGGAAAGCGAATCAATACTTAGATGTAAATTTATTCTAAAATTTTCTCATAGAAAGTGTCTGGATCTTCAGAATTGAATGCTTCATTTGCGTAGACAATAAGAACCATATTTGTGTTCCCGATATTTTTTATGGCGTGAATAATTCCGGGAGTTATTTTTACTGTTTTTAGGGCACCTTCACCCATGAT
>JABGTQ010000059.1 GCA_018647025.1 Nitrospina sp.
TCAACTCCTAGAGAATGCAGAAACATATTTTAGTGAAGACTACTCCTATAGACGTCCCATTGTTACTAATATCTATAAGGAGCCCATTGATTTATTTGATGCTCACCTATATCCAGGGGGAGCAGTCCGTTTGCATCATCTCAAGTCCATTGTAGGAGAAAAACTATTTAAGAAAGGTCTGAAATTTTTTTTAGATCGGCACCGATATGGCCTTATTGAAACTTCCGATTTTATTAGGTGCCTTGAGGAAGTGACCGGATGTAACTTTGATGAATGGTTGCAGCAATGGATATATCGTGGAGGCTATCCAAAGCTGGAGTTGACATTTGATTGGAGTTCCAATGATAAGATGGCTACTGTTGGAATCAAACAAACCCAAAAATCTGATAAAAAAAATGAAGAGCTATTATTCAAAATACCATTTTTTTTAGAGTTTTATTATAAAAATAGTAAGGAGAAGTTTTCTATAGAAATAAAATCCGATAAGGAAAAGTTTTGTTTTCACCTTAAAAACAAGCCACTGTTTTTTAGGATAGATCCGGACTATGAATGTCCCTGTAAAGTTATTGTTTCTGATGTGCCTCGTCATATGTTTTATGAGCAATTAAAACGTGATTTAGATCCCATTGGTCGTATAGAGGCCGCTTTGGCATTAACTAAAAATTCATCAACAGAAGATGTGAATATTTTGGGAGAAAGGTTAAAGAAAGAGAAAGAGTGGGGTGTTGCCGTTCGTATTGCAAAAGCATTGGGTAAGATAGGTGGAAATGATGCTAGGGACTACTTAATTAAAGGGCTAAAGAATAGTGATCATAAAATTCGTAAAGGAATTATTAGCGCTTTGGGAAATTTTTGTCATGATGAAAAAGCTATTTTGTCTATTCGGCAATGTGCTAAGAATGACCCTTCATACAGAGTAGAAGCTATTGCTCTTCAGATGTTGGGTAAAATTAAAGATAAAGATTCGTTTGTGTTTCTAGAGAGCTCAATCAGCCGTAAATCTCACAATTCAATAGCACAAACAGCTATTTATAATGCTCTCGCTGAGTTGGAAGATGAGGCATCATGGGATTATCTCATAAGAGGAGCAGAATATGGGGCCCACCGAAATAGCCGGCAGGCTGCAATGCGAGCACTAGCAAAACTTGCTCAACGATACCCTTACCGCAAAGGGGAGGTTATTGAACATTTAATCAGATTTGCTCAAGAAAAACGAGGAACGCCAGCCGCGACATTTCGCGGTAAGTTAGGAGCTATTATGGCTATGAAACAATTGGATGATCTATCAGTAGTTCCGGTTCTTAATAAAATAGCCGGAAATGAACCGGATGGGAGAATACAAAGACGTGCCGAAGATACGATTTCGTGTCTTAGAGAATCTGCAAGAAAACCAAAAGAAATAAAAGAAATCCGTTCGGAGCTAGATAGTGTTATCGCAGAAAATAAATTACTCCGTGAGCGTGTGGACATGATTGAAAAAAAACACACAGCTAAAACTCGAAAGAAAAAAGGATAAGAAAATGAATCAACCTTTTAATGACCAGCCTGTAGAAACTTTAATAGACAAAGGCCTTATTCAGGAAGGAACAGTTCTTGATCTTCGTTTGAAATACATAGGCGACAAGGGCGTTGAGTACTTATCAAAGTCCGCTAAACTTGTAAACCTTCGTGAATTAAAACTAGAGCGAAATGAGATAACAGACAAGGGAATACAGTTTCTTGCGGAGTCCACCATATTAACTAACCTTAAATATCTAAGTCTTGAAAGAAACTCGATAGGTGATGAAGGTGTTAGATCAATTTGTTTGTCACCTCTTTTTTCTCACCTAACCGAACTTAATTTATGGAAGAATGAAGTTCGATCTGAGGGGGCTAAAGCGATTGCAGACTCACTTGTTCTTAGTAAGTTGCAAAAACTCGATCTTGCAAAAAATAAAATTGGGGATGATGGTGGAAAGGCTCTTGCGGAAAGTCAAACTCTAACGTCTCTTAAGTATGTTGACCTCTTTGGAAATGGAATAAGCGAAGAGACTCAAGGAATTATTAAGGAATCTATCAACTTCAAAAATCTCCAGCATTTAGTTTTGGCATAAA
>JABGTQ010000345.1 GCA_018647025.1 Nitrospina sp.
AAGGGAACAAATGCAATTCGGATTTATATAAGGACAGTATCATATATGCGAAATTATTAATAGATAATTTTCATTTTTTTATGAGAAGATTTTAGATTCCTCAGACATTAGAACTATGCAGCAAATATCTATTAAAAATAACACTTAATTAAAATTTTTAGGCTTTAGTTTCCTAAAAACACCAAGTTTCTTCGCGCAAAATTTAATCGTGTATTTGAAGTTATAATAATCAACTGAATTTTGAGCATCCTTAAACGACGCTAGATAGGGAAAAATTAATGGGGAAGACAAGAGGTAAAGGATACCTTTTTTTTGCTCCCCTGCATAAAACTGGCCTCCACCTGGAAGAAAGGAATACAGCATTGCCATATCTGGATCAAGGTATTGGTACTCTTCATCGCACCCTTTATCAAGCAGGTACGACATCTGTTTTTCCATCTTAGGCGTAATTCTCTTCAAAGACATTTCAGAATTTCCGGAGCCCTTCAACCAGCAACCTGAAAGAATAAATAACAAAAAAATCAACAAAATGCTTGTTTTTATTCGCAAAACAATCTCGCTTAAAAATTTTCTAAACGCGCATGAACATACCCTACCTTTCAAACCTGTTATTTTTTTCGGTTATTGCTCACAAAACCTTTAGACAATAGGATTTTAAGAAAACCAGGTCATACTTAAACATTTGAATTCAATCCCAAGAATAGTTTAAAAAAACAAAGCTACCCCTCAATTAACATTCTATGCCTCATGTAATCATGAAGGTTAGAAAAAAGGTCTTCAAAAAACTTTTTTCCCATCGATCATGACAAAATCTGCCTTTTCTCGCTCAGGCTCGAATGGCAAACTATACCAATCATCGAATTCCCCCCGTAACCGGAATCCTATTAGGTCTGCAGGTCTTCCTTTTTCTATCACACCGCAGTCCATGCCAACTGTTTCTGCTCCTCCTTTAGTAGCCATGCGAAGAATTTCTTCTCTAGAAACGTCAACCAACATCTCTTCTGCCGCACGAATTTCGTCAAGAAAGTTCAATGATTCACTGCTAGCCAGCGAGTCAGTTCCTAAACCAACCACCATCCCAAGATCAAGTAAATCTCTTACAGGCATATATTTATCACGCCTAAACCACCGCGTGCTTTGTGGACAAAAAACAGCTTTTACTTTTTTAGATTTTAAAAGATCCATGTCAGCGTCTGCTAAATTTAAGTGTACTGCCACTAACGAATCTAGTACATCTATAGAATCCAAATATTGAGCGGGGCTTGAAGCGGGGGGGGTCCAATCATCATCAAACATTGATCGTTCTTTAAGTAAGTCTTTCATGTCGCCACTACCGTCCTGAAGAAACTGTAACTCTTCGGAAAACTCTGCTACATGACACGAGAGCGGACACTTGTATTTATCAGCCAAACGTTTCACCTCACGAAATAACTTAGGAGAAACAGAATAAGGAGAATGGGGAGCCAACCCAAGTTTAACCATTCCACTCTCGTTTACTTTTTGCTTAAAGGTTAACTCTAAGTTTTCTACTATTGGCTCGGCCAACGATGGAAGAAAGCCTAGCACCTCAAGCAACAAAGTCTGCCTAAAAGGAAGGCCAGAGTATTCTTTAATAAATTTTGCTTGAGGAATATAGTCCACTAGAGCAGTCACCCCTGAGCACGCCATTATCTTTGCCTGAGCGTGCAAAGCGAATACTCTGTTTTCCCAACTCACTAATTCGTTTTTTTCAATCACTGACCTGACCCAGGTCGCAAAAAAACCACCACGCGGAATCAAACACTTGAGAGCAGAAAGACTGAGATGACAATGGGCATTTACAAATCCAGGAAGGATCAGGCAGTCTGACAAATCAATCAATTCCCCCTCTATAGGGCTTCTGGTGTCTGGAAAAACTTCTCGAATGCGCCCGCGCTCAACAATTAGCTGACCATTTTCCAAGGGTTTCGAGTTGGTCATCGAGAGTAACGCGCGAAACCGGATTGTAAAAGTATTCATGACTGGCATCATCTTTAATTGAGCAAGGAGAAATCGGCGACTAATAGCGAATATTATCTAAAAATTTTTCACCAAGGTAAACCACACTTCCTATTACCTCCTAGTCTCCCAATATAGAGTATATTTTGATTTAACCATATGCGCACAGTAGTTTTTTATTTACATCAACAAGAAGTCTTTGTATATTAATGCCTTAGGGGTAAATATTCCACGTCCCCTCATAACGGATTCGTTGATTGATTTTCTTGCCCTTCTTAAATAACAGAGACAATTATTATTGCTCTTTGGACAACAGATTTTAAAAACTGTACTTGCCCCCATGGCTACCAACATTTACCAACAAAACATATACGACGTTCTTGGCGTTAACTACAACGCTACTCAAATAGAAATTAATAAAGCTTATGAGCGAATGATCGAACATTTTGATTCTTCAATCGAAAACTTCTCTCCTACAATGCAACCTTCTCTTGAGGATCGCATTGCATTGGTTCAAGAAGCATACGACACCCTGTCAAACGAAAATAAACGTTCGACCTATGATCAATCAATTAGTTCTCAAGTAACAACGGTAGCTCCTAACTCAGTTCAGGCTGCCGTAAGCCAAATGAAGGTGTCTCTACAAAAAAATAAGCTTCCTAATCAAAACTCCAAGCGCTTGAATGTTTATCAAGACTATTACGGGTTTTCGGAAAAACCATTCGACCTAACCCCGAACCCAAAATATTTATACCTAAGCCCTAAACACAAGGAAGTACTAGCTCACCTAGTATATGGTCTTCAAGACAATAATGGGTTTCTTAAAATTATAGGTGAAGTAGGAACAGGAAAAACTATGATCTGTCGAAGTTTTCTGCAGGAACTCCGCACTGATTTTAGTATCGCCTACGTATTTAACCCGGCAATCAATGAACTTGAACTTTTGCAAACTATTAACTCAGAACTCGGTCTACCTTCTGAAATGAATAGTAAAAAAAAGCTCGTGGACACTCTCAACTCCTTTCTACTAGATGAAAGAAAAAAAGGACATCGAGTAGTTGTCATAATCGACGAGGCGCAAGCCCTACAAGTAAAAGTATTGGATCAATTACGCCTATTGTCAAACCTAGAAACAGAAACAGAAAAACTAATACAGATCGTTTTGATTGGCCAGCCAGAGCTCGATCAGTTATTGAAAGAAAAAGAACTGCGTCAACTACGTCAACGCATTACTATAAGCTGGGAGCTTTTCTCACTCAACCTTGATGAAACAAGGGGTTATATCCAACATAGAATTAATGTGGCATTAGGCAAAGGCAAAGTTCAATTTGCGCGTTCTGCGGTCGAACTAATTTATAAGTACTCCCACGGAATTCCACGCATGATCAACGTCCTAGCTGACCGCTCGTTGCTTATCGCATATACAATGAATACCAAAAAAATTACTCCAAAGATTGTGCGCCCAGCAGTGAAAGATGTTGGAGGGCTCACGCCAATTCCAACCTGGATAGGCACTCTATGGAAAACTTTTCTCCCTGGATTACTGGCTCTGGGCATCATTTTATTTGGCGCTAATTATTTTACGCTTCCAGATTTCAACAAGAAAAATCAAGATGAAAAAGATATTAGTTTATTAATTCAAGAAAATCCTATTATTCCTAACAGCCACATTTCATCAAAGTTCAGGACACCTATTATCGAGCTACCTCAAGCTGGGACTTCAGCACTAAAAAAACTAGAACCCGTAATGTCTGGCAACAAGGCTAGCACTCAAGATAGCCCTCTCGAAACTGCGTTCTCAACTGCCCGTCGTATCCCTAACACCAAACCGCTGATCATTTCTCAACAGGATAAACTGGTAACCTACCTAGCAAGTTTATCTCTCAACGAAAGCCGATTGGAAGCAACCAATTGGATTCTAAAAAAATGGAATATTGACATAGCCTATTATCAAAATAAGGGAGAATCACTATTAAAATCTATTAACGAGGAACAGAAACTTTTAGCATATGATTTAAATGCAACCTTTAACAAACTTGCTGTTTTGAATTACCCAGCAATTCTAGAGATTGCCCTTCCTAACGCTCAAGGAACAAAATACCTTTCTCTAGTTTCTATAAAAGGAAAGAACGGGGTATTTGGTTCGGTGGATCGAATTGAAATGCCCCTTAAAGTAATTGACCTTATGTGGACACATAAAGCCATTATTTTATGGAAAGACTTTGAAAGCTTGCCAAAACGTTTTGGAAGAGGTTTTAAAGGGCGGCAGGCTATCTGGTTACAAAAAAACCTTCGTTTGCTTGGATTTTTTAAAGGAAGAGAATCACCTTCTTATGGTCCCAATACCGAATTATCAGTAGCTAAATTTCAACGCAAACATCGCATTAAAGATGATGGCCAGTTTGGCACGGAAAGCAAGATCATGCTTTATAATCTGTCAAGTATTTACCAAACACCAAAGCTTGTTAACCAATGAGCACCATTCTTAAAACCCTACGAAAACTTGAAGAAGAAAAGAGTCTCCTTAACCAGAAACTTGACTTGGAGCAAATGCTCCTTAAAGAAGACTCCTCTTATCCAAAATTAATAGGATCTGGTCGGTGGAAATTTTTTCTACTAATAGGGATCGCAGCTATTTTTTTGTTCGCGGTGGGAGTTACTTTTTATCGCTCAGCACCAAACTACGAAGTCTCGACTTCTAAAAAAAAATCTCCCGAAAAAAAGTCTATACAACAAATTATTAAACCTCAAGACTCGCCTACACCTCAAACCTTTGAAGGAATTCCTATGGAGGCAATTTCAAGCAACGCAACAGCCTCAAACCCTAAAAATAAATTACTCTCCAAATCATTTACTAAACTACTATCTGATAAGCCTCTCCCGGTCAATACTTCTCCTGATATCACAAAAATCGAAAATCTCATTAGACCAAAAGCTAATATTATAAAAACTAAATCCGTCGCAGATCTTTCCATACAAAGCGACTATATCCCAGGCATTAAAATCAAGGGAATCATTCTTTTTTATAACGGAAGTTCATCTAATCACATAATTGTGACCACAGAAAACAATACTAATTTAAAATTACGAGAAGGCGAAGCATTCCGA
>JABGTQ010000346.1 GCA_018647025.1 Nitrospina sp.
AATCGGAGAAGACCGACTCCCCTTCTCTGACCTTTTTTTTGATTTTGATAGCCGACCTATCGAATCAATTATTATAAATACTGATGTATCCTATAATTTTAAAACTGACTTGATAAATAATTTTAACTTTGAAGCGGGTGTAAAACCTGTAGAAAATTTTTGGATTATAATGGAAAGACGATGGACAAGAAATGGGCCTAGTTATATACTCGGCACACTTGACCTAGCTTTAAAGCCTAATTGGCGGGCACAGTATAGCGCACGTTACGATGAGTCAGTTTCGACTTTTCGTGAAAATCAATTTAGCTTACTGTACGATAATCCATGCAAGTGCTGGGGTTTTTCATTTAACATTATTGACAGAAATTTAAATATAGCCACTAACGAACGAAAGGACCAGACTCAATTTTTATGGTCCATCAAACTTCGAGGCCTAGGAGATTTTGGACTCAGAGACAAAGAAAAATTTCTTCATAGAGACTTTGAAGAAACTTCATTCCCAAACACCATTAACTAAAATATAACGATCAACTAACCAACACAAAAATATCCGATGAACTTTTCTAAGGAAATCGCCAAAATTTCACTTGAGACAGGTGCGATTAAGCTTGAACCAGAAACTCCATTTTTATGGGCATCGGGTTACTACATGCCTATATATAATGACAATAGGCTATTACTTGGAAGCTCGAAGCACCGTCAGTTAATTGCTGAAGGATTTAAAGATATTATTATAAGCAAAAATATTGAAGTTGATGTTATCGCCGGCACAGCTACTGCTGGGATTCCACCTGCCACGAGTCTAGCAAACTTACTAGGAGCTCCATTAATCTATGCTAGATCAAATCAAAAAGAACATGGCATGAAAAACCAAATAGAAGGAATCTTACGCGAGAACCAAAAAGTAGTGGTGGTAGAAGATCTTATCTCAACAGGTGGGAGTGCTCTCAAAGCTGTTAGTGCCATCCGGAAGGCTGGTGGAAATGTTGACCATTGCCTGAGTATATTTAGTTACGGTTTCTCTAAAGCTACCGAACAATTTAAAAGTGCACATTGTCAACTACATCACCTTTTAAATTTTAAAGAACTTATATCATTGGCAAGGCAAAACAAAAGTTTAAGCCCCAGTCAGTTCTCCTTATTGCAGTCTTGGCATAGCGACCCATTCAACTGGGACGTTAATAACGGTTTTGTTGACAAAAAGCATTAATATATCCTACAATTTTCATTAATCTTACCTAATACCCAATCAATTTTTCAAAAAAAGACACCAATAATATATTGACACCTCTAATATATAATACTAATATTACCAGTCCTAAAATTCAGTTAAGCGCAAAAAACTTACGCGAATCTTGGGTGTTTTTACGAAAAATAAGGTCAATAACAGCTAACAAAAGTCATGTTGTTGATAAATGATTTAATTAAATTTTGCATTAAGATTCAGGAGACAAAAATAGGATGGGAAAATTTAAAGTAGGGCCAATAAGTTTACTACCCCCTTCAGCTACCATGCAGGGTATTTTCCAACCTGAGCACGGTTCAGGGATGCAATTAGTTGAAGGTGAACATATACCAGAAGATCAGGCTATTGAGCATTGGGCAATACAAATGCTTACTCGAAGAAATCCAACTCTTTTTCCCGGACCACTGATAGTTTGGGGATGGAATGAAGCAGCATGCCATAAAGCCACACTCAGTCTTGAGCTGGTAAAAGAAATTCCGGGATGCAATATAATTCCCATGCCTGATTACCGCCCTATTTATCCTAAAATTGATCCAGAGGCAGTAATCAATCCATGTCACCCTAACCTCACAGTTGATTACAATAAAATTGAAGTCTGTGCATTGATTGGGATACATTGCCATTTTGCAAATATTACATTGAAAATGATTCGAGCTAATACTAATTGCTATACAACCGCACTTTGCCAGTATGATGGCCACGAAGACGCTCTTATCTCAATACAAGATACCGACGGCAAACAGATAGAAAAACTTATCGCTGCTGTGAAAAAAGTTAAAAAAGACGGAAATTTTACTCCTTGGGCCCTGACTTCAGAAGGGAAGGAAGAGCTGGAAAGAATAGCTGAGTTTAAAAGGAAGAATGCCGCCCCAAACAAAGAAGATGCCACTTTATTTATGGCTGACCTCGAACAAGGCTTGGACGAAAACGCTGAGTAACAATCTATAAGGTTCAAAGAAACCAACTTCTTTTAGGGAGTTGTTTTTTTTGAATCTAGTTAAACCAAACCTAGCAAAGTAAAAAAATTAAACTACATACTCGTGGGTTTGTTCATACAAAGTATCTCTCTCCATAGGTACACGCCCAGCTTCAATAATCATATCTGCAATCACGTTTTTATGGAACATTTGTCCTGTAACTCCCCCCGCAGCGTGAATAATCTTCTCTTCAACCACAGTCCCATCCATATCATTAGTTCCAAAAGAAAGAGACATTTGCGCAATTTGAGGTGTAATCATTATCCAAAACGCTTTAACATGTGCAAAGTTATCTAACATAAGACGTGATACTGCCAAGGCCCTCAGGTCAAGCTGACCTGTAGTACCGTTAAGAAAACTGAGGTTTGTATTTTCAGGATGAAATGCCAACGGGATAAATGTTAGAAACCCATTAGTTTTATCTTGAAGTTCACGCAATTGAATCAAGTGATCTGTTCTGTCATCCGCATTTTCTACATGACCATATAACATGGTGGCATTACTTTTCATCCCTACAGAGTGAACTGCCTCGTGAACATCAAGCCAGTCTTGCGCATTAGTTTTTTCTGAGCAGATTTTTTTTCGCACCCGCTTAGCAAAAATTTCTGCACCACCACCTGGGATAGATCCAAGGCCAGCATCACGCAATTCAACTAAAGTATCCCTAAGGGATATTTGGGCAATACCAGCTAAGTACTCAAGCTCTACAGCTGTAAAGGCTTGAATATGAACCTCGGGGAACCTTTCCTTAAGACCTGAAATCATATCCAAGTAATATTGGAAAGGAAGATCTGGGTGCAAACCACCTACGATATGAAATTCACTAACGTGACCACTTTTGTATTTTTCTGCATCTGAAAAAATTTCATCAAGAGACTTCGTATAAGCTGTTGGGTTATCTTCTTTAACTCCAAAAGCACAAAACTGACAAGTATTCACACAAATATTAGTATGATTTATGTGTCGATTGTGTATGAAGTATGTATCACTGTCGTGCATCCGTTCTCTAACAATATTTGCTAAGTATCCAACCCCTAAAAGGTCAAACGAATTCCACAAAGTAACTCCATCATCAAATGAAAGACGTACATCAGAGCGAACTTTTTCCTCAAGAGTTTTTAAATTAGCATCTTCAAAATTAAAAAGCATATTATGTCCTGATAGTTTTAATTAGATCTATGTTAACACGTCAAATCAAACGCATAAAAAAGAACTGTAACTAACAAGCTATCGTTAAAAAAAATAAAAGTCATGTTTTTTTCTAAAAATTTAATACAAAGCGCAATCTATAATCACGAAAAACATCAACAAAATACTTATAGTTCCATTTACATTAAAAAAAGCTACGTTCACAAACGACAAGTCATCTGCCCTTACTAGAGAATGTTCATAAAACAAAAGTCCTGCCGTAACGATTACACCAAAAAAATAAACCCACCCTAAAACTGGAATAAAAAGCAACAAAACAAGGAAAAGTATCATCATGCAATGTGAAA
>JABGTQ010000060.1 GCA_018647025.1 Nitrospina sp.
AACACAAAGGCAAAAGAAGAAAAGCTCGCAAGCATAAAAGAATTTGAAAATTTAAAAGATAAGAGTTCTAAAGAAATTCAAGATCTCAAGATAACTACCAATTCTCTGCAGTCTCAATTAAACCAGCTCAAGTCTGACAAAGCCAAGGCAATCAAAGCAACCAATCAAGCCAAAACAAAGGCAAAAGAAGAAAGGCTCGCAAGCATAAAAGAATTTGAAAATTTAAAAGCAAAAAATTCTGAACAAATTAAAAGTCTCCAGACAACAACCGCATCTCTACGTTTAGAGCTAGACAAGGCCACAAATGAAAAAACAAAGGCAATCAAAGCAACCAATCTATCCAACACGAAGGCAAAAGAAGAGAGGTTAGCAAGTATCAGTAAATATCAGGAATTAAAAGTAAGAAGTTCTAAAGAAATTGAAGATCTCAAAACAAAAACCGATTCCCTAACAACTAAACTAAATAAAACAAGGATAGAAAAAACCAAAATAATAGAGTCAGGGAATCAAGCAAACTTAAGAGCAAAAGAAGAAAAAATAGTTTTCACTAGAGAAAACAATACCCTTAAGCAGAAAATAAGTTCCTTACGTGTTGTTCTGGAGAAATTTAAAATTGAAAAAGAAAAAAATACTCAATTAACTAATGAAATTAAAGCAAAAACCAAAAAAGAAAGTTTTGCAAGCATTAAAGAATTTAAAAGGTTAAAAGTTAAAAATTTGAAGGAAATTCAAGACCTCAAGACGATTAACGCATCTCTACAATCTGAATTAAATAAGGTGAAAACTGACAAAGCTAAGACAATTGTGGCAAACAATCAAGTCATCTTAATGGCAAAAGAAGAAAAAAATTTACTTGAAAAAAAAATAAGATCTTTACGAGTTGTTTTAGATAAATTTAAAGTTAACAAAGAAAAAGATAATCAGTTAACCAATCAAGCCAACACAAAGGCAAAAGACGAAAGGCTCGCAAGTATCAGTAAGTATAATAATTTAAAAGAAAAAAAATCCGAAGAAATTAAAAACCTTAAGACAATAACCGCATCTTTACGATCTGAACTAGACAAGGTCGAAACTGACAAAGCCAAGGCAATAGAAACTGCTGGCCAGGCAAGTGCACAAATTCAGACAGAGAGACTGAAAAACGCTAAACTAATGGCATCACTTGAGATTAAAAACGAAAAAGAAATATCAAACCTAAAAGAAATCTTTGATCTTAAAATTTTTATTACATCCTTGCAATCAGAACTGAAAAAAATACAAGTTGAAAAGGATGTTGTAATTAATGCCTTTAACGAAACTAGTGCCGAGCTTAAAACTACAAATTCAGACAACCTCAAATTCACAAACAAATTAAAAGATACAGTTCTCTTCCTTCGAAAAGAACTAGACAATCTAAAAGTTGAAAGCGATAAAAATAAGAGAGAAGAAAAAATTGTAAGCTCTAACGAGACAGATCTAATAAAAGAAGCAAGTCGTAAAAAAATTCTTGCCCTAAAAAATACAGTTATATCTCTACGCTCAAAACTTGACAAGGATAAAGCTAATAAAACTAACAAACTTACTACAATTGATCAGGCTAATATAAAAGAAAATAAAAAACTTAACTCGACAATAAAAAATCTTCGAACTGTTTTAGAAACGTTTAAAAATAAAAAACTGAAGACAGACGAGGCCACAAAGGCACTTAACCTAAAGCTAGGGGCTGAGAGAATTCTCAAGGATAAAGAAATAAGTGCTCTTAAAAAAGAGACAATCATTCTCAAACTTAAACTAGACAAAGCCAACCTGGATAGAGTTAAAGCAATTGGAAAAATCAATCAGAGAATTAAAAAACCGTCAACCGGTTTAATTCCAAAAAAGGAAATTATTGATCAGCCATCTAAGAAACAAGGTGTCGTTAAAAGCAATCGTCGCCTATCAGCAACTGACATCAATCCGACAGCTATTGTCACATCCAATCTTTACAATTGGGTAAAAGCCTGGGAAAGTCGAGACACTTCTCTATACCTATCCTTCTACTCTAAAAATTTCAAAGACCCTAAAAGGTCTCTTTTAAAATGGAAATCCTATAGACGGAAATCACTAAAAAAGTCTTCAAATATTTCTATTCAAATATCTAATATAAAAACATATTTATCTAATCAAAATATAATCCGGATAAACTTCATTCAACGATATAAATCTAACACGGCATCAGACGTTGGTAAAAAGTCCCTTGTCTGGGAGAAAGGCCCTGATGGATGGAAAATCATCAAAGAATCGTGGAAACCTCTCTAGTACTTGAAATATAAGAACATTAAGTGCTATAATAACAATAATCAAAAAATATTTATTAGTTTCATACTGGGGGGTAGGACTATGAGGAGAGGAATAGCCTTTTTCGGGCTGTCATTTTGTCTGTTATTTATGAGTTCTTGTGCTGGGTTTGGGGCACTAGTCACAATCACTGCATTTGGTGTTGGAGGTTATGAAGAAGTCAGAGTTCATCGACCAGATTTAAAATTAAAACCTTTATCAGACTACGCAAACTTTTTTTCTGATGAACAATCTGATCAACAGATTAACAAAACTCATGAAGCTGAGGTGCCGTCTGATTTTGGTTTTAATTGTTCAAAACTATCAGACAAAAAAAAACAATCTAAATGCTTTAATGATTTCTCAAAAGCTCTAGCCAAAGACGAAAGCAAAACCTTCAACCAAAAAAATATTGAAAAAACCAAGAAAAAAGAGAAAATAACTACAGCCCAAAAAATAGCCAAGGTTCTCAAAGAAGCCCCCGCTAATCTAGCAAAGAAACTATCACCTATGCATGAAAGCTTTCCTGCATCATATATTCAAAGCTGGGTTCGAGCTTGGGAAAAAAAAGATATTCACACCTACCTGTCTTTCTACTCAAAGGAATTCAAGGGATCTAAAAACCACCCTGGAGCCTGGGAAGCATCGAGGCAACGTGCATTTACAAGACATAAAAACATAGCAATTAAATTAAGTGATATCCGAATAGAGCAAAAGAGCCCAAAAAAAATAGAAGTAACATTTTTTCAAGAATACAAGTCGGATGAATATAGAGATTCTGGCTTTAAAGAACTTATAGTTGAGAGAAAAGGAACGGACTGGAAAATCATTAAAGAAACATGGACCCCAACGAACGCATCAGCTAAAAATAGTTTTCACACTCCTCATACTAAGCAAGTCATAGATGAGTTTGCAAGTTGGATGGGAGCTTGGGAAAATCGGGAAGCAAATTCATATATTTCTTTTTATTCCGACAAATTCAAAGGACCAAAAGGTAACCACGTCAGATGGAGGAATAGCAGACTACGTGCATTAGAAAACAATAAAAATATTTCTATTCGAACAAGTAATCTGCACATATCTCAAAATAAAAATATAATTGAATTAAACTTTATCCAAAAGTTTAATTCAGATTTATATTCGGATATTGGAATAAAGGAACTAGTCTGGGTTAAAACAGGAAATACTTGGAAAATCCTTAAAGAATCATGGATATCGATATAAGATAAAATTTCAAACTAAATAAACCCTCAGCCCTTTAAAGGGGCTGGGGGTTTTTTTGTAACTCCAAGGCTACGCTTCTTATGCATAAATGATTTTTTTATCTATTAATCTTTAAATAAAATTATCTATTTGTTGATTAAAATTTTTCACTTAAGGTTTGACTGTCTATTCGATTCCTTACGATGAGCCCCTCTTCCTTGAGCTTCTATAAAGACTCGTCTTATTTCCGGAAACATCTTTTTAATCTGTGACTCCAAAGTGGATATAGCTACCTCCACGTCTCCAGAAGACAAGTTGTCTTCAAAATCCAGACTTACATTAAGAAGAACATCCTCTGGTCCTAAGTGAAGTGTCAGCACTTCATTTACATGCTTAATCCCCAAACTGTCATCGATAATTTGATTAATTCCTTTAATCACATGCACACTAGCTCCCTCACCTGTCAACAACCCTTTACATTCATAAGCAAGGAGACCAGCGGTGACAGCAAGAATAAAAGAAATGACTAGAGAAGCAACGGCATCCAAAACAGTAAGATTTAGATACTCACTTAAGGTAAGGGCAATTAAAGCGACCAAAAGCCCTAGCAATGCTGCGGTATCTTCAAATAGAACAGTAAAAAGAGCCGGATCTTTACTTCCACGAATAGCTTTAACCCAGCCAAGATCACCTTTAGATTTCTTGAATTCAGTCGCAGCAACCCAACAAGTCCAACCCTCAATAATTATAGCTAATCCTAAAACAGCATAATTAATTATTGGGTTAGTTACTGGTTGAGGAGATGAAATTTTATGAATACCCTCGTATAAACATATGCCAGCTCCAAGACCAAAAATTAATATTGCAACCACAAAGCTCCAAAAATACAATTCCTTTCCGTATCCAAATGGGTGATTGCTATCGGCAGGTTTCTTTGATCTTTTTACCCCGTACAAAAGCAACAATTGGTTACCACTGTCGACCAGCGAGTGAACACCTTCACTAAACATAGCAGAGCTTCCTGTGTAGGAAGCCGCAAAAAATTTAGAAATAGCAATAAGGCTATTACCAATAAGCGCTGCTATAATTGCTCTACTAGATGAAGGAGATGACATAAAATAATTTATTAAATTAATTGTTATAATGAATTAATATATTAAGGAGGGGCCAAAAATAATTTTAAAAATTGAAATCACAAACTGG
>JABGTQ010000347.1 GCA_018647025.1 Nitrospina sp.
AGACGGTCATTAGCTTTTTTTATTTTTTTTAAACTGCTGTTAATTTTTTTCGGACAAATATAATATTTGAAAGATAAATATAATGAATATAATTTTAAATAGTTATTGTAATTTAAAATGTAACTACTGCTTTGCCGATGAATATATGGAAGAGACAGTCAATACTCCTGGTAAGTCTATGGATTTTGATTTTTTTACAGAAGATGTTTTGCCCAGAGTCAAGACCGCGTCTTTGATAAATTTTATGGGCGGTGAGCCTACGCTGCATCCACGTTTCAACGAAATACTCTCTAGTGCCCTTGAGAATATGCAGCCCTTCAGTTTTTTGGGAATTTTTACCAACGGGTTGATGCCTGATAAAGTACTTGAGCAACTTTTAAAAACAGTTGGTAAGGATGGTTCGATTCAAAAACAAATTCAGTTTTCAGTTCTTCTAAACTGGCAAACCATGGAGAACATCTCAGAAAAAAATCATGAGCGCTGTAGAGAAGTGGCAAAAGAACTGCTGAGTAAGAATGGTTATGGTCTTATGTTTAGCCTTAATTTATATTCTAAGGAGCAGGATTTAGCAACACAATGCTGTGAGATTAATGAAATTTATCAGGACTTAGGTTTACCTGAAAATCAGAAATATAAAATACGCGTGAGCCCAGCTTTCCCCATTGTTGGCGATCAAGAAAATATTACGTTACCGATAAGAGATTACCCCAAGGTGGGGCGTATCATGATTGACTTGCTGAAGGAATATCCACAATTGTGTTTTCGGTTTGATTGTTCTTTTCCGCCTTGTTTTTTAGATGAAATTCAAGAAGACGAATATCCGTTGGTGGAGCGTATTTTTTATCACGGAAACCAGTCTGTACCTAATATTAAGGATTGGGAGACATCAGATCTCTATCTCGGGTGTGCAGATGATAGTCCAATGGATATTGACCCACAAGGCGACTGTTTTAATTGTTTTCCTTTCCATAATTTAAAATTGGGCAACATAACAGACTTTAAACAGATTAATGATCTTTCAATTAAAAAAATGCATACAAAATTTTTGGGTCATGCATTTAGTGCCGAGCCAAATGAACCTTGTAAAAGTTGTCCGCATTATATGGTCCGATGTTCAAGCGGTTGCTTTGCCTACAATTTTACCTGATATAGTTTGATTATTAATTTAATATGGAGATATGCCATATATGCATAAAGCACTTTTTGGAGCGGGTTGTTTTTGGGGTGTTGAACTTACTTTTAGTAAAGTAGATGGAGTAGAGTCTACAGCAGTTGGTTATTGTGGAGGCAGTGTACCTGATCCAACTTATGAAATTGTGTGCACTGGCCAATCGGGACACGCTGAGGTAGTTTTAGTCGAGTTCAACCCTGTTAAGGTGTCCTTCGACAAATTGTTAGACACATTTTGGTCACTACATGACCCTACTACTCTCAATCGCCAAGGTCCGGATATTGGTACCCAATATCGGTCAGTAATATTTTTTCAAGATGAAGGCCAGGATGCTTTATCAAAGGCATCAAAGGATAGACTTCAGTCATCCGGTAAACATAAAAATGATATTGTTACTGAGATTGTTCCCGCAGAACACTTTTATCTAGCAGAAGAATATCATCAGAAATATCTGGAGGCTCGTGGGTTAGGGAACTGCAATAGTTGATAGTTATTAGGATAATCGAGGCTATTTAAATAGCTTTGGGTTTCCAACCAGCCATAGCACAACGTTGTGCTGTAAGAGGAATGAAACTTGGTAAGTCATTTGAAATCGCTGTCATAAATTCATTGGCTAACGCTTGATCATCAAAGCATTCATAAGCATCCTCAAGGAATCCCCCTCTTAATAGAGGGTGTTCTAGAAATTCCCGTCTTGGACCCGATTGAATCTCCAAAGGCCTTTCAAAAACCGCTACTTTTTCCATTCCTAATTCTTTAAGCCATTCTTTAGCTTGGTTTGCTGATGGTCTTTCTTTGATATATTCAGCAAGGGCTTTTTGTTCTTTAACCAGACTTCTAAGCTCCATTTCA
>JABGTQ010000348.1 GCA_018647025.1 Nitrospina sp.
GAATGTTCATTTTCTGACCCCGCTCCACCATGAGTAACAATACTAATTTTTTTTATTTGCATTAATTTTAATCCTTAAAATAGACATATATTCTATTTTCTTATCTAAAATCATATGACTCAACTACAAGAATTTTATCTAAGACCAATAGTTGAAGGACATATATAAATACGCTATGCTTACAATAATACCCAATAGGAATAATAATGGTTAAATTTTGTCTACAATGTAAAAATACATTTTGGGGAGGGCTTCATTGTCCAAAATGTGAAGGTGAGATCCTACTTCTGGATATGGCCGAGGAAGAAAACAGAAAATACCTTCCAGAGCTTAATATAGATGTACGGCCTAAATATTTTGCACGCAGTTCAATGCTTTTGACCTGTTTTGGATTCATTATGGCCTTGCCTTTAGGAGCTTTTGTATTTTTAAGTGGATTGTCAAACTCGGGCAATGTAGAGTTATGGGCATCTTTAGGAATTACTACCATCATAGGGGTCTCTTGGGGATCTTGGATTGCTTCACAAAAAATATTTAACAAACAAATGGAATCCGTAGATAACAAAAAAGAGCTCCAATTAGACTAATTTTCAATTTTTAGTAATAAAGTATTTATTGAAATAAACTTAATTGGCTTTACTCCCAATATCTTTTCTGAAATGAATCCCATCCCATTTAATTTTATCTACCACAGAATAAGCATTTTTGATTGCCTGATTGATATTTAAACCTAGTGCTGTTACACCCAATACTCGCCCTCCATTAGTCAAAACTTTTCCATTGTCTAGCTTTGTTCCCGCGTGAAATACCATAGCTTGTTGATTTTCATCTAAATTCAAGCCAGTAATTTCATTTCCCTTCTCATACGAACCAGGGTAACCCTTTGCTGCCATCACGACGCATACGGTTGATTCTGGTTTCCACTGTAAAGTTTGTGTAGCCAGTGTACCATCAATACACGCCTCAAAAATGGGTACGATATCGTTTTTAATTCTCATCATAATTGGTTGAGTTTCAGGATCTCCAAAACGTGCATTAAACTCCAAAACTTTGGGGCCAGATTCTGTCAACATTAACCCTGCATAAAGTATTCCCCTATAATATCGACCTTCTTTAGCCATAGCACGTACAGTTGGAATCATTATTTCATCAACGACTTTTTTTTTAAGCTCATCTGTAAATATAGGAGCTGGAGAGTAAGCGCCCATACCACCGGTATTAGGTCCTTTATCGTCATCGAACGCTGCCTTATGATCTTGAGCAGACTCAAGTGGTAAAATAGTTTTTCCATCTGTAAAGGCCAAAAGTGACACCTCCTGTCCTGTAAGAAACTCTTCAATCACCACCTGGTCACCTGCATTCCCGAAAACTTTTCCCTGCATAATAGATTGAATCGCAGACCGTGCTTCTTTACCGTTGCGACATAAAACAACTCCTTTACCAGAAGCAAGACCACTTGCCTTAACTACAACTGGCTCGTCTTCTTTTGTAAAAAGTTTTACCTGGTCTAGAGAATTAAAAGATTCATACCTTGCAGTAGGGATCCCATATTTTTTCATAAGGTCTTTACAAAAAACTTTACTTCCCTCTATTTCTGCTGCTCTTTGAGAAGGACCAAATACACGTAATCCACTTTCTTCAAAGCTATCAGCTATTCCTTTTACCAGAGGCTGTTCAGGACCCACGACTGTAAGTCCAATTCCTTTAATCAAAGCAAAATTAAGCAGAGCTTGAATATTATCTGGAGAGATATCAATATTTTCAGCCACGCTTGCCGTACCTGCATTACCTGGGGCGCAATATATTTTATTTACCTTTGGACTTTGAGCAATTTTCCATGCTAGTGCGTGCTCGCGTCCACCACTACCTAAAATTAAAACTCTCATCTTATTTCCATAAAACTATATTGGATTCTATGATTAGTTGTATACCTATTTTATTTTTTTGAAAAAAGATTTTATTGCCAAAGCATCTTGAGCCATTGGCATTATACGCAAGTATTCTTTCAAATGATTTTTGGCATTAGCAATATCTTTCTCCTGCATATAAATTAACCCTAAATTTTTATGTACGCCGGCTAAGCTTGGGTTTTTCAATAAAACTATTTTTAATAAATTTTTAGCCGCTACCAAATTTCCACTAGCCATGTGAATATTAGCAAGATTAATATATGGCGATAAAAATTCTGAGTCGTAAATGATAGCATTTTTATAATAGCGCTTTGCATCTTCATCATTCCCCATCATGGCATAAGATGTACCAAGACCATAATGAGCCCTTGGATGATTTGGTTGCATTTTTAAAAATTTTTTAAAATTATCCACCGACTTCTTTAGCTGTTTAAGCTCAAGTGCCAAGAAACCAAGATTAAAAAATGCTTCCTCAAAGTAAGGATTATATTGTATAGCTGCTTCATAGGATTCCATTGCCTTTTTAGTATTTCCTGTCATATGCAATGCTTTAGCTAAATTATAATGGCCGGGGGCGTAGTCTATTTTTTGCTGTAATGCCTTTTTAGTATATAAAATTGATCGTGCGTACTCTTTTTTTTTACCGTAAATATTACCAAGGTTGCTCAATGCATAAAAATAATTTGGAGCTAATCTAAGTGCTGCTTCAAACTCTGCAATTGCCATATTATAATTCCCGAGTTTGTCGTAGGCTTCTCCTAAATTATTATAAGGTCGACTAACGAAAGGTGCTTTTAGTTTGGCATCACTCCATAAACTAACTTCATCTTTCCATACTTTATTTCGTTCCCTCGTTCCAATTAACAAAGATGCCAGTATCAAAAAGATAAATATTCCTGACATGCTTAATATTTTTTCGCTATTACATATACTTTGCGTATTATTTTTTATCGATTGCTGTATAAAAATTTGTAGCCGTATCAAGAGACTTGCCGAGACAATAGAAAAACCAACTAACGGGAGATATACTCTATGTTCAGCGGATACATCTAATAGCGGAATAAAACTTGATGAAGGGCTCAAAGTTATTAAGATCCAGATTATCCCAAATGCCTCAAAACTATATTTTTTGGATCTTCTTTGCGAGCTAGATAACTTTATCCATCCGAAAGATAATATTCCTAGAATAAATATTCCACTTATTAAGACTATAGATTTCCAATCCCTAATCACTTGAAAAGCTGGTTCTATAGTAAGATTGAAAGGGAATAACATTTTACGCAAATATTCAAAAGGTATAACCCCTAACTGCGTTAGAAAATATTCCCAGGTTGTTAAATTTAATATCGATGCCCCAAGTAATCCACCTACAGAAAAATATTTTTTATATAATATGGCTGAAGCAAGTAAGCAAACCGCAAAGAATATCCGTTTCCATTGTCCCTTGATCCAAGTTTTTATATTATGATTAGAAATAAAATAATAATGGTAGGAAAACAATATTGCTGGGAGACTTATGACAATAAGTTTACATAGAAGACCGATTGCAAATGATATAACTGCTCCCACCACGAAAAGATATTTGGTTTTTATTTGTCCCTCTTTTTTTGCGTATACCCCTTCAAAAAATAACATTATTGTAATTAAATAAAAAATTGTTGCCATAACCGATGACCGGCTTGAAATATAAGTTACAGCTTGGGTGTTTAATGGGTGAGCAGCAAAAATTAATGCCGCTAGAAGGGGTATTTTATTAATTGGATTATCGGTTAATTCAGTTTCTTGAGAAATATGGGATATGATTGTTTTGCCAAGTCGATAAACCAGAAATACTACTAATAGGTGAAATGTGATGTTGAAAACGTGGTAACTCCACTCTTTAAAACCACTAACAGCATAATTGATATTAAAAGAAAGAATAACTAGAGGACGCTGAGAGTAGCTAAAGATAAAATCCGGTATTTTATCTAACCCGCGAATCCAAGGTTTTTCTAGAATTTGTGGAATATCATCAAAATGAAAAGAATGTTGAAGTGTATTGCCATAAGCTAGCCAAATTAGAAAAACCATTGCGAGGTAAGGGAGTGTTTTTTTCATTCCCTTTTTTCAACCATCATTAACTCTTCCTCAAATTGGTTTGTAACCAACTCCCATGAGTATTTTTTTAATGCCGCATCTCGACACTTTGATTTCATCCCTAAAACTGGATAAGGATTTTTGAGGAACCATTCTATTTTATCAGCCATAGATTTCGCGTCTGCATTCCCAAAAAGAAGTTGTTTGTCTATTGGTTCTAAAATTTCGGCTGTTCCACCAATAGGTGTGCCAAAAACTGGCAGCCCTGACGAAAGTGCTTCCACCGTTGCTATTCCAAACCCTTCAATAAATGTCGTTGGCATAATAAAAATATCAGCTGCCGCATAATATGCTGGTAACAAATCATCTGAAATGAATCCAGAAAAATGAATGTGGTTATCTAATCCAGATAAAGTCACCTGTGACTTTAGCTTTTTATCCAATGAACCCTTGCCCGCAATTATCAATTTAAATTTAAGTTTAGGACTTCGATTAACAATTTCTGATATTGCTGTTATTAAATTATCTAATCCCATGCGCGCTTCTAATCTACGTACCGTAAGAAGAAACTTGTGACCCTCTGGTATACCTATTTGATATCTTGTTTGATCTAATTTACTACTATTTTCTAACGGACAAAATTTTATTGTGTCAGTTCCACCAGGAATAATTCGCATTCTCGGTTTTTTAAATGGAAAGTAATCTATAAATCTTTTTCGTGTATATTCGCTCAAAAATATTACGCTTTTGGAGTAGCAATAGCATACCCATTCTATCCACTGAATTATTTTTAATATAAAGTATAGTTTTATTTTGTTCTGACCGACTTCAATTAAATTGATTTTTTCCTCGTCATACCAGGAACTATGGAAGTGGTATATCTTTGGTATTTTTCTATATCGTTTCTCTGTCAATGCAAAAGCACCAACTAGCGGATGATGAACATGTGCTACCCAATTCTCTGATTCATTCATGTAATTTTTTATTTTTTTTCGAATAGCACTCCATAATCTCATAGGATGTTTTGAAACCGCATACTCAATTCGGATAAATTCAACACCATTTATAACTTCCTGATCAGGGTAGTCATTCGAAGGCTTACAAGTTATTATGACAACCCGGTAACCTCGTTTAACTAAGCGTCTGTTTATTTCATGAGTCAAGTTCCATGCTCCACCCACGGCATCTGGGTAAGAATGGTACTGCAGAGAAAGAATTGCAGGTTTTTTTTTTGTAAAATTCATACTATAAATATTAGAATCCAATATATCAATTTGATCTTTAAGTTTTTACCAAACCTGTTGTTAAAATATACTAATTATACATGGATTGAGAATAATCTTATAAGGTGTTAATCTGACATTAATTAAAGTTGATCCAACCATTTTCTGGGGGGGCGATCTGGTTTCGACGGGAGGAATGAGACGGAGGTTGCATGTACGGGATGCCGTTGGCCCGTTAAAAAACGGCAAAAACATAATCGCTAACGATTATGATGTAGCAGTAGCTGCTTAACTAATACTTAAGTAAGTTACCGTCCTTCCTACTTTTGTCCGTAGGGTAGATAAGGGCGTCATTTAAACGGACTGGTCTGATCCGTATGTTCCGGGCGAATCGGACGAGATAGTTAGGGACTGGCTTGAACTGAATCCTGTCTCTGGGAGATGGTTCGAGTGAGACTTAAATCAGAGAATAAGCATGTAGACACCTTCGATTGACACCTTTCGGACGGGGGTTCGATTCCCCCCGCCTCCACCAAACTCATTGTAAATAAAAGAGTTAGCTAGTATTTATCTTCTGTGTTTAAGGACTTGTCCAAAAATAGCATCAAGTACTTGTCCAAACACAGGAGATCAGTGTGGCTAAAAAGAAGAAATCTCTCCCTCGTTATATCTTTTCCATCAAGAGCCTCTATTACTTCCGTTAGACTCTTCCTCCTGATATAGCTGAAGTTGTCAATAAAAGAGAGCTACGTTATGCTCTTCAAACTGGATATATCAGAATTTCTTTATCACTTGTTTTACCTTTTTGTTACTTTGAAGATTCTCAGTTCTAGAAGTTTGACGTCATTTTATTCTATTAGACTTTCATCGAAAACTAAAAAAATAAATATATCCCACAGCAAACCCACAGTGAACTTAAAGTAGACTTGAGGGGACTGACAGATTAACCAGAGACTAAATTCTTCCCCTCTCTTAGACCCCTATTTAAAGTCTTCAAAATACCCCCGTATTTCCTAATAGTC
>JABGTQ010000349.1 GCA_018647025.1 Nitrospina sp.
TTGATATAATCTAAATGTTTTTAAAAATGATTTATAAAATTTAATTAAATTTTCGAAGTAATTATTATTTTCTACCTTTTTATACGTTTTAAAGAATAATTAGTAGACCATTATTAATATTTTAGGTTTACCATGCCTGAACTTATGTAGCTATTAAAGTAAATAGTAGAAAACAATCTTTCTATAAGTAAGTCATTAAAATAAATCAACACTCCTAATTATCGTTCCATCAATACAATGAAATCCTCAAGACAACTCATACAAAAATTTTTTTCTGAACTAAGATGACTCTTCAAAAAATAAAGGAAAAAAAAGCGCATATCGGAATAATTGGCCTAGGTTACGTAGGTTTGCCTTTAGCAATTGAGTTCTGTAAAACAGGATTTCAAGTCACCGGTCTGGATATAGATCAGGAAAAAATAGACCTGCTATCTCGAGGGAAAAGCTACATCAATCATATTTCAGGCGCGAACATAAAGCATCTGAATCAGGAATGTAAATTTAAAGGCACGACAAACTTTACATTGATAAGTAACTTAGACTGTATTTTAATTTGCGTTCCTACACCTCTGAGCAAAAACCGGGAGCCAGATATGAGCTATATCATTGCTACGGCTCAAAAAATATCCCCACATTTAGTAAAAAATCAACTAATCGTTCTTGAGTCAACCACTTTCCCAGGCACTACCCAGGAAGTATTAATACCTGCATTGGAGGCAGGAAGCGAACTTAAAGCAAACAAAGACTTTTTTATTGCCTATTCTCCAGAACGAGAAGACCCCAACAATAAAGAGTATTCCATCTCAACGACTCCAAAGGTTATTGGTGCCGATAACGCTAAAAGCCTAGAGTTAGCCAATGCAATATATTCATCCATCGTAAATAAAACTGTTTTAGTTTCTGGAACAAAAGTAGCTGAAGCCACAAAATTAACTGAAAACGTTTTTAGAGCTGTAAATATTGCCTTGGTCAATGAATTGAAAGTGATATATGAAAAAATGGGAATCGATATTTGGGAAGTAATAGAGGCTTGCAGCACAAAACCATTTGGCTTTATGCCTTTTTATCCTGGACCTGGATTAGGAGGGCATTGTATCCCGATTGACCCTTTTTATCTTACTTGGAAAGCTAGAGAACACGGTATCACAACACGTTTCATAGAACTTGCTGGCGAGATTAACACCTTGATGCCTGATTACGTCATTCAAAAAATAATTTTTGCCCTCAATCGAGAAGGGAAAAGCCTTAAAAATAGTCGAATTCTTTTACTTGGATTGGCCTATAAAAAAAATGTCGATGATACTCGTGAGTCTGTTACCTTCAAAATCATGGAGTTACTTGAAGAAAAAGGCGCTGTAACGGATTACAATGACCCCTATATCCCTATAATAAAATCCACCAGAAAATACAAAAAATTTACCGGAAAAAAAAGTATTCCACTAAAAAAAATTAACGAATATGATTGCGTAGTAATTTTAACTGACCACACATTCTATGACTTTAAAGCTATCGAAGAACATTCAAGCATTATAGTAGATACTCGAAATGCCTGCGGAAAAATAAAGTCTGACAAGGTTATAAAAGCATAGTGCACGATAAAAACCATTAATGATGTGAACTATCAGACACAAAAAAAATTTAGTTTCTTTCTTAAAAAAAGATTAACTGAACTAGTTATACGGTCCTAGAAATGAATCAATCATCAAGCAGCTCTAATTCGATCAATCGACTTCGATAATTTTTCCCCACAGTCTCAGAGTTATGATTAGCTTTGACAAAAGAATAACCTGCCTTTGCAATTGTATTTCTATAGGTATCGTCTTCAACTAATCTCCTCATATAACTTGCAGCTTGATCTAGATTCGGATCAGCCCAAACCTGATTTTTTGAGAGAGGATATTCTCCCTTCTTCACTTCTACTAAGTTGTAATCAACAAGGCAGGAGTTTTCTGGAATAGTAAAATCTGTATTGCCTGAATAGTTTGTGACTATCACTGGCTTCCCAAGCAACATACTCTGAGCAATACTAAGCCCGATACCTTCAGAACGATGTAGAGAAACAAAAGCATCACATACACTAATAAGGCCAGCAACCTCATCAAATGTAAATGTACTATTGATTATAGTAATTCTCGAATCATTTTGAACCGCTTTATTCAGAAGTTTAAACTCATCGGGATACTTCTCTCCATCCATCGACTTAATTACCAGTCTAGGGCTGCCAGTAACATTAGCAAATGCATTCTTAAAAGCCTGAATGCAACCTAACGGATTTTTTCTAATAAAATAGGATTTGAAATCAAATATAAAAACAAATATAAACCGATTTTCCGGAAGATTAAAATAACAACGATCAAAACCCTCAGGTTTTTCTATATCAAATGCCGGAGGCATGTAAAAAACTGGTCTTATTGAATCATTGGTTAGAGCCGATTGAATAAACCGAGAGGGACACCAAATTTCATGGAAATATTCCAAAGATCTCAACCAAGCATTGGGGCACTTACCCAGTTCCCATGCCCAGTAACCAATATTAAAATGACCTAGAACAAAAGAATTGCCATACCTAATAATGGAAGCTTCTATTTGATCAGGTTTTAAATGGAAAATATTTACCAAATAAGAATTCTTTGATCGGGTAGAAGAAGTTAATTCTCTATTATTCTGAGCTAACTGTTTTCCGCAGTTATAAATTCCAAAATCAACACCAATTCTCGCAAGAGACTTCGCTGTTTGGCGAACAAACTCCCCTTCGCCAATATCAGCAAATGGATAGCCAATTAAGTTGACTCCCTGCTTAAAATCTTTTTCGTATAATGCACCTGGTTCCATGGAGTAGAACAGTTTAAAAACTCTCCGAAGAACAATGGTTTTAAAATAAGAACCCGTACCTAAGCTTATCCAAAATAAAAATGGTTTCAACTTTCCATGGTGCATCATTATAATCCGAAAAAAAGATCTCCCTTTTTTCTTTATACTTTCTACCAAGATTTCCATCATGCACCAATCCAGATTTTTTAAATATCCACCTAAATCCTAAGTTAAATTAATACGTTTTTTTTTGAACAGTAATATTAAAGCAAAACAAAAGTATGTGAGGTTAGAGGCGTTTACAACTCTAAGTGTTTAGCTTAAAATTATTATCGATTAGTTAATGTTAGGTAACTAGAATACCGTTGTATACACTAAGTTTTTTTATTTTTTTATTGTCAACCTTTTGTCAGGCATTTGCATTTAGGTCTCGCTATAAAAAATATTCTACATTTATCTTTAATAAATTTTCAAACTTTACTCTCATGACTGAAAATAAGCGCCTGATAACATTTATTATTCCCGCATATAATGAGGAAAGTAACATACGCCGTTTCTATTCGGAGACCAATAAAATAGTTTCCAGTTTGAATAACTATATTTGCGAGTTTGTTTTTATTGATGACGGTAGCAATGATTCAACTTGGCAAGTTATCAAAGAAATATCCGACTTGAATTCGATAGTTAAAGGTATACGCTTATCTCGAAATTTTGGAAAGGAAATGGCTCTTACAGCCGGAATCATTGAATGGACAAAATCCTCTGATGCCGTAATATTCATGGATGCCGATTTACAACACCCTCCTTCAATAATCCCAAGTTTGATTCAGCAGTGGGAGCTAGGGTTTCAGATTGTAACTGCTCAACGTAAATCTATTCGATATTCTATGTGGCGAGAAATAGGATCAAATTTTTTTTTCTTCATGCTTAACCGTTTTTCAAAATTAAACATTCAACACAAAGCAACAGATTTTCGCCTGTTAGATCGTAAGGTTTTAGAGGCTCTACAAACTTTTCCAGAGCGGAATAGGTTTTTTCGCGGAATTATTGATTGGATGGGATTCGAAAAAGCATCTATTACCTTTGATTCTCCAGATCGAATTAATGGTGCATCAACTTTTTCATTTAAAAATCTATTTAATTTAGCCATCAACTCTTTTACTTCCTTTTCGTTGATGCCTTTGAGAATCACAGGATATATAGGGTTAGCTGTCACGACCATTTCTAGTCTATTATTCTTGTACATGATAATTATCCACCTAGTACTAGGGTTGACCATTTTTACCAAATTAGCTTATTTCGTCGTCTTCAACACACTTCTGTTTGGTATTGTCCTTGCTGCATTGGGATTAATCGCTTTGTACATAGGAAATATTCATACTGAAGTATCAGGTCGACCGTTATATATTGTTCAGGATAGGGTGGGTTTTATTAAAAACAATCTCCTCTAGTTTTTATTTTTAATAACTGAACATACTTAAATGCAATGACGCTAGCTAAATCTTTTAGCACTCAGTGGCTTGCTTCAGCATATGTAGCCATTGTTTCCATAATACTAACCTTTCTATTTGCAAGGCTACTTGGACCTGAAGTTTTTGGAAGCTACAACTATCTTCTAACCTTAGCGTCTCTGTATGCAATGTTACAGGATGGTGGTTTTCGCACGCTTATCTTCAGAGAGCTAACCTCACCCACTTTTCAAGTAATAAAGAAAAGTCTCGTGCCTCTTTCCATCGGGCACAATATTTTAGTCTCTATAACCGGCATTTTAGTACTCATCATGCTTCCTTTAAAAGATAGTTATCTGCTAACTCTAGCTATCTCTTCTTTTGGACTAGCAACAATAACCACATTTTTTTCATCACAACTTAAAGGGGAAGGAATGTTCGCGACCGAAGCACGGTGGCGTATTCTAACAAGAACTATTGGGGCACTGAGTGTTTTAATCTTTATTTTTATTTTTACCCCATCTATTCAAGTTATCTTAGGAGGTACGATCGTGGGATATGTCGTTGCTCTCTCCATACGCCCATCAAGCTGCAAGCTAAAA
>JABGTQ010000350.1 GCA_018647025.1 Nitrospina sp.
AAACTATAATCTTCCGCCATAACATCGGCAGATTTTTCGATACCAATGGTCAATAAGTTTCTTGGAAATTCCTCAGCGATTTCACGACCAACCGAGTCATCTAAATTAACAACTGATTTCTCGATATGGTTATAACGAAAGAACCCTTTCTTTGCCTCCTTATAGTCATCCATTGTCTTATGAAAATCTAGATGATCACGACTTAAGTTAGTAAATATACCAACGGAAAAATACATCCCATGAACTCTTTTTAGGGCAAGTGAATGAGACGAAACTTCGAGAAAACAATGGCGAGTTTTTTGCTCCGTCATTTCATGAAGCATTCGATTTATATCTAAAGATTGAGGCGTTGTTATTTGAGCGGGAAGGTTAGTATCTCCATAGCAATAATTAATAGTTCCTATGATTCCCGTTTTTTCACCTCTAACCTTATGTATAGAGTCTAAAATATACGTAACCGTTGTTTTCCCATTAGTTCCTGTCACACCATAAACATTGATTCTCTTAGAGGGTTGGTCATAAAACTCAGCACCAACCCAGGCCAGAGCACTTCTACAATCTTCTACGTAAATTGCAGTTACCTTATTTTGACTAAGATTAAAATCCGACAATTTTTCAACAGGCGTTTCCGTCACAAACGCTGATGCTCCGCGATCAATAGCGTCACTAACAAACTTAAAACCATTATGCTTAAATCCATTAAGAGCAAAAAACAGACCTCCGCTTTTAACCTTACGGGAATCAAAAGCTAACGATGAAATTTCCCGACTCAATGTCCCTTTGACACCTTTCACAGGAAAACCTTCGATTAAAGTTGATAGTTTATGATTTGACATGCTATTCATTTTATAAATATTTTTTTTCACAAAGAATAAATCAATTTGAGTTGATCTAAAGAAGCTAGGCTCCTTGCCCACTCTCAAATAGTTCGTCATGCTCGATCCAATATATAAACACGTTGATCATTTGGCGGAACGTTTAAATAACGCAAAGTTTCTCTTCCAATATCTTTAAAAACTGGTGCCGCAACCGAACCACCCCAATGCCCACCCTTAGGCTCATCAACCATAACCAAAATAGCTATTTTTGCAGCGTCCGCTGGGACAAAACCAACAAAAGATGAAACATAAGCTGTGCTTGAGTAACTTCCCTTTTTGTGGTCATATTTTTGAGCTGTTCCAGTTTTCCCAGCAACTTCATATCCTTTAATAGCAGCCTTCCCCCCTGTCCCATTTTTTACAGCATGTTTTAGAATCTCTATCACTTGCCTGCTGGTTTGAGTCGAGATAACTCTCCTAACGGATTTAGATTTAAATTGCTTAGTCACACGTCCATTTTTTATAATTGCACGGGTAACACGCGGAACCATAAGAGTTCCACCATTAGCGATTGCGCTGACTGCATTTATCATTTGAAGCGGTGTCGCACTAATTTCGTGACCGAACGAAATAGAAGCCAGAGACCTTTTATCCCAAGCCGCTAATTCCTTAAACTGGCCTACAGCCTCACCAGGCAAAGCCACTCCAGTTTTTTGACCAAAGCCAAATTTTTTAATGTAATCGTAAAAATAATTTTTCCCAAGGTGTTGGGCAACCTTCACAGAACCAATATTACTAGACCTAGAGACAACATCTTGTAATGTTAGCCATCCAAATTTATGGTTTGCGGCTTCGCCAATTTTTTTACCTCCAATTTCAAATTCTCCATTTTCGCAAAAGAAAATGTCATGCGGTCTTGCTAACCCTGCATCGATGACAGCAGCAGCTAAAATTGGCTTGAAAATTGAGCCTGGCTCATAAGAGTTAGAAACAGCACCATTAATCCACCTTTTAGGTTTGTAAGCAGAATAGTTATTCGGGTTGTACTGAGGCATATTAGCAATCGCATACACTTCACCTGTATTTGGATTCATAACAATAGCCACCCCTGACTTAGCTTGATATTTCTTCACTTGTTTACTCAAGTGATGTTCAGCAAAAAATTGAATTACCTCGTCAATAGCCAAAACCATACCTTGGTTTTCTTTCGCACCTCCATTAATCTCTCCGCTAAATTGCACAAGTTTTCCGCGAGCATCTTTTTTCATTACCGTTTTAACAATATTTCCTTTTAGTGCTGCATCATATTGATGCTCAATTCCGGCTAAACCCTGATTATCTATTCCAGCAAACCCTATAACACCAGATGCCAATTCTCTCTTTGGGAAAAACCGTTTATCCTCTGATATAAAATTAACCCCTGAAAGTGAGTGTCTTTTTAATCGAGCAATTTCTGTGGGAAAAACTTTACGCTTAACCCAGGCAAAACTACGCTTTGAGCTTATTTTCTTAAATATTAACCTTTCATTCATTTTTAGTGCTTTTGCTAATAACAAAGCCGTCTTTTTTTTATCTTTTATTTCTCGTGGTGTTACATACACAGACTCAACTTTAATATTAGAAGCCAATTCATTCATATTTCTATCGTATATAAAGCCACGCCCGTATTGAACATTCACCGTTATCTGATGCTGCTGCATAGATCGAGAAACCAATTCCTCATGTTTGATAACCTGAAGAAAAAATAATCTCCCCACAAGTCCGACACCAAACAATACAAAGAGAACTGAAACCAAAATCAATCTCACCTTAAGAGATTCTCGATTTAAATTTACACTTGGTATTTTGTCTTTATTACGCTTCATTATTTACTTCTTCAAAAAAACCGTTACAATTTGCCCGCTTGTGGGCTCCCTAAGTCCGATTTCATTTTTCGCTAATAGCTCGACACGATCTAACGATCTCAAACTTTCCCATTCCACACGAAGGAGATGGTTTTCGCGAAGTAAGATTTGATGAATTTCATTAAGAGCTTCATACTCATAAGCCAGCCCAACCAAACGAATATTGCTCCAAACAAATGCCATAGCAACTACCATCAAACCCACAACCGCCATCAAAACTAAACGA
>JABGTQ010000351.1 GCA_018647025.1 Nitrospina sp.
AGCATAGGGAGAATCATTTTAAATGCATCTAATTTGCTTTTGAATAAGACAATGCCTTGTCCACGGTAGGTGAAATATTTAATGTCATTGAACTGATGCTTCAAAATAGTCCATAGGTATCGGAAATACATACGCAAAGAATAATTTCGAATTAGAACGAATATATCATTGCGTTTACAAAGATAAATATAACGGTCGCTATACAGCCCTACAGTGGCAGTACCTATGTGGTAAACCTTGGCCTCAGGAAGATAAATGCATTTAAACCCCTGTAGTTGTCCGCGCATATTTATGTCTACATCTTCTGCAAAAATAAAGAAGTCTTCGTCAAAAATTCCCACTTGCTCAAAGAAGTCCCGTCTATAGATTCCAGCACCAGCGCAAGCGCCAAAAACGTAATCTTCTCTATCGTATTGCCCAACGTCTTTTTCTCCCTGCCCGCGCCCACCGCCTGATGACCATGCATGAAATAGATCGCCGGTGTTGTAGAACACATCGCGCTGGTCGAGAAACATCATTTTTGTGGTACCCATACCACATTCTGGGTGGTTTTCCATACCCTCGTAAAGCTTAGATAGCCAACTCGACTCTACCTCGATATCGTTATTAAGAAGGCTGATGTAGGTTCCTAATGCGGCCTTGATGCCCTGATTGCATGCTACTGCAAACCCCATATTCTCTCGGTTTTTGATTAGGCGAACCTGTGGATACTTCTCTTCAATCATTTCAAGTGATCCGTCGACTGACCCATTGTCGATTACAATCACTTCATAACTATCGAAGTCGGATCTGGCTAGAGAGTCGAGGCACATACCGACAAATTTCATTCCATTCCAGTTTGGGACAACAACGCTGATTTTCAAGGTAATACTCTCATCAATTAATCAGTTAAAAAAATACGCTAGCATTATAGCTTTATCGGCGAATCATATAAAATTCTAAACTAACTAGGTATTTGGTACTTTGTGTTTTCGATTTCTGCGAGTAATTTTTTGGCCGCGACATGATCAGAGGTTAATAGCAAACAATTACGCAAGAACTTTTCTCTGTGTTCATCAGATGCCAGACAAGCTAGACGAAACCAAGCATTAGCTTGAATATGAAGATAGTTTTGTTTGTTCGACGTTATCTGCTCGAATTTTTCGATAGCAGAATTTAAATGTCCTGCTCGTTCTAGGGCAGATGCTAGAGCGTAGCGCAGAAGCCCATTTTTTGAATCACTTTCCAAAAACTCATTTATCGTTTTATGCTCGTCACGATGTTGATGTTCGAGGCGTGCTAATTCTGTTATCAGACGAGTCTGTACCCATTCGCGATCTTTTTTTATTGTTATCATTTTAGTTTCGTTATATAAGCTTTTTAATCGCGAAGTATCATTTAAATGGCTCAAGGCTTGAATTGCCCATTCCCAACAATCAATTCTTTCTGGAAACTCTGTTCGTACAGAGTCCAACAACTCAGTGGTCTCCCTATAGCAACTCTCCTCAAGGTTGATTTTAGCAAGTAGATAGTCAATATCAGTATTGTGTGTAAACCGTTTAATTTCTTCCTCGACAAGTTTCTTGGCCTCACCAAGGCGTTTTTGTTGGATTCGTTGTAATGCTAGCCAAAGCCTGTTTTTAGGAAGATAGGGAGCTAATTCGAGAGTTTTCTCGTAACAGCAAGCTGCGTCATTATTTTTTTTAAGTAATGCGTAACTTTCTCCCATGAAAGCCCAGCCACCTATATCTTGGGGATTTAAGCTTAGTAGTTTTCTACACTGTGACATAGCTGTGTTTATTCGTCCTTTATCGAAATCTTCACGGTTAATGTCTGGGGCATGCCGTTTTTGTTCGGTAAGTAATTCCAAGATCTTCATTTTTTCTAAAAAGGGAAGGCTTCTAGGATCAGTTGGGACAGAGGTTATCGCTTTCAATCGATAGACCGGGAAGCGAACCAGAACCACCTTGATTAAACTGTAGCGTAGGCCTGTTACCTGTTCGAGTATATTCATGTCGAGGTCTTGAAAAGTCTTGATTAAATAAACGGGCCTGTGCTCTAAGAGCCCACCGATTACCGAATCAAAAAAACCTTCAAGGGACGGGCTATCCCAGGGCCCAATGGAGTAATGTAGATAGTTGTCGGAGGCAGGAAGTTCTGTTAGGTGATAGATTTGAGAAAATGTTCCCCAAACATAAATACGCTCGTTAGACTCGCCACGCATGCGTACCAGTCGTTTCAACTGCTTACTGAGATAAGGTAAGTAAAGGTACTGATCGAATTTTTCATAACGGGCAAGAGTGCTGGGGGCAAGTGGAAGTAAGTAATAAGGCGCGAGTGATTCTAGATTCCAAGCGATAGAAACAACAAATATTGCTACCCAAAACCATGTAATATAATTGGCTGAATTTAAAATCAAATCTATTCCTAGTCCGGAGCCAATAGATAATAGAGCAATCCATGGTAAGTAGTGATAGCGCGAAAAAGTTCGCTGCAGGATCATCATGGCGATCGTAACTGCCGTAAAAGCAAGGTAAAACAAGTGATTGCTGAAAATGATGGTGATGACTAGAGCGGGAAGACCAGCAACCCAAACTGGGAGCGTTTGCTTGATGATTAGGAAAACTTCCTGCATGATACTGCAGTACATCTTTTTGGTTTTTACAAGGCGTAAAGTAGTGGCTAAGCGAGTTCCATTTTGTTTTCGTGAAGTTGCATCCAGGTACCCAAGTTGCCAATCAGTTAGGCTTGATATCAATGTTGGAATCGCTGCCCCCAATCCCATAATTAGAGCAGGTTTAATGCCGTAGGTGATCGCTGCTGGTAGCATCATCGCGGGAACAAAGATTAAAGTGGTAACTTTTGCCAGTGATGCTAGTCCAAAACATAGCCCCGCAATTAAAGCACTTTCTGGTCCCGACTCAACAAATGCCAGTCCCATAATAATGAAAGGTATATAGAACTGCTCAAAGTTAAAGGAACCAGCAATGAGGTCCGGACTTGTCCCATAAAATGCATAAAGTAGACCCGCTATAAGGGCAGCTAATGAACTTTGTGTAAGTGACCAGGTGACGTAATATACGACTCCCGCAGAAAATATATGGAAGGCCGTTTGAAATATGCGTAGGCGACGGGTGCCCCCTTTTGGATCACCGTAGAGTAAGTCGAGGAGAGGCATTTTCCAGAATGGATTTCCAATTAACTGGATGTCCTTTTTCCATTTAAAGCCTCGTTTTGCAAACCGAGCGCGATATGTATAGATTGAAAAGTCATCATCTAAGGGGAAATTCATAAATGGTAGTCTGGAAGACAGAGCTGTTATAAGTACCGTAAGGGGAAATAAAAATGTATGATATTGCATGATATTTTTTAAACTAGATGGCTATACGGGATGAATTTCCCTAGGACTAATATTTTTTAACTATCTGTGATTTTGCACATTCTTTTTCTTGAAATAGGTGCTAGTCAGTTTATAAAATTTAGTTGCGTTTCCAAAAAAGTGACCTTTGCTTACCCCACTAATGTTTTATTTTAGTTAACTATCGGCTATTCTAATGCATTAAGTTAGATTGCAAGAGGGTTTTTATAGTTGTATGAGTTTATTAGATGATAGCTTGTTTTAAACGAATTTTTTCGATTAAAAAAGTTTAGTAGGAAAACAGTATTAAAGGAGATTTAAATGACTCTGGATGATTTTAGAAAAAAACATCAAGATCAAAACAGGCGGATAGACCGGCTTAGGGGGTATCTTTGACATCGCCAATAAATTAAAAGACATTGAAAGTTTAGATAAAGAAACAACGCAGACAGGTTTTTGGGAAGACAACGAGTCTGCTCAAAAAATTCTCCTAAAACGCTCTGTTTGTCAACGAGTTGTAGAGTCGTGGGAAAATCTCCATAAAGATGATCAAAATAACAGTGCCCTTTTAGAATTGGCAGAAGAGGGGCAAGATGAATCGCTGCTGAATGAAATGGGAAATACGATCAACGAGTTGGAAGTCAAGTTGGCGAGTGCTGAGGTTAAAGCCATTCTCTCAGGAGAGAGTGATTTAAACAATGCGATTGTATCCATTAATTCAGGCGCGGGAGGAACAGAATCTCAAGACTGGGCACAAATGCTTTTAAGAATGTATACACGCTGGGGTGAGCGGAACGGATACGGAACAGAAACCTTGGATGTTCAGTACGGAGAAGAAGCAGGAATCAAAAGTGCTACTGTTATATTTTCAGGAGATTACGCTTACGGTTATCTGAAGGCGGAAATTGGGGTACATCGACTAGTGCGAATTTCTCCTTATGATGCGAACAAAAGAAGGCACACA
>JABGTQ010000061.1 GCA_018647025.1 Nitrospina sp.
TATAGCTTCCTCTAAATCACCGGTTGCAATGTATACTTGGCTCAATTGAAAATGGGCATCAATATAATCGGGATCCAAACGGATAGCATCTTTAAACCTGCTTATGGCATCGTCATAAAGGTCGGACGCAAAATATTCGGAAGCGAGCAAATGATAAGCCTTTGGGTCGTCGAAGCGGATGCGAATCAAACCTAAATAAGCATCAATTGCACTTTCATGTTGTCCTAATTTGTTGTAGGCAGTTCCGAGGTTGATGAATGCCACCCCATCATTGGGATTTATTATAAGAGCACTTGTTAGAGGTTCGACTGCCTGTTTGTAGCGCTTGGCTTTAATATGTGCAATCCCGATGGAAGTAAAAGCTTCAGAAAATCCTGGGTTGAGCTCAATGGCCTCTCGGTAAGCTCCTATTGCCAAATCGTAGTCTCTGATCTTCAAATAAGAATCACCAAGCGATATATAAGCCTCCGGATAATTTTGGATGAGTCGTAAAGTTTCTTTAAATTCATCAATTGCTTTCTCAAAGTACCCTAAAGCTGCATACGTTTGGCCCAATGAAAAATATGCTGCTCCAAGATCAGGCTTTAGATTGATAGCATTAAGTAGAGGTTGAATCGCAACTTCAAGCTGTTCGAGGTGATATAAAGACCACCCTAAGCCGTATTGGGCTTCTGCATAGTTTGGATCTAGATCAACCGCTTTTTGGTAGGCTTCTAAGGCTTTATCGTACTGTTGCATTTCACCGTAACTACCACCTAATCCTTGGTATGCTGCAGAGTAGATGGGTTCCCAGCGAATTGCCTCATTATATTCGGCTATGGCGTTATCATATAGCCCCAACTTTTGGTAAGCTCTTCCTAGTTCTAAGTGGGCTAAGAAGTCTTTTGGATTTTTTTCAATAGCTTTTTTATATGTATCAATCTGCGTAACACCCGCTTCTACCAAAGGTAATAAAACGAGTGACACAAAAAACATCATAAAAGCCAAAAA
This sequence comes from Nitrospina sp., assembly GCA_018647025.1. Classification (GTDB taxonomy): domain Bacteria; phylum Nitrospinota; class Nitrospinia; order Nitrospinales; family VA-1; genus Nitromaritima. The sequence continues at coordinate 991 of JABGTQ010000061.1, forward strand.
TGGTTTGGACCTCAACATATATAAAACTCTCCCTAAAGCTAGCTAAATCGAGAAGTAACATCTTCAGGGTAGGACTCCAATTTATGAATTGTGAGATCAGACCCCTTCATTTCCTCATCGGCTTCTAATCTAATTCCAAATAGGGAATCTAGTGTTTTATATACAATAAATCCTGAGGTAAGGGCTATAACAATAGCAGCGACCGATCCAATTATCTGAGCTAGAATGCTAACTCCACCTAGACCACCCAAGGATTCTTGCCCAAAAATACCGCACGCAATTCCACCCCACGAGCCACAAATTCCGTGAAGTGGCCATACGCCAAGGACATCATCTATTTTTAGTTTTTCTTGCTCCCAGGTAAAACCTTTAACAAATATCGCACCGGCGAGTCCTCCAATGATGAGTGCTCCTAATGGATGAACTTTATCCGATCCAGCACAAATGGAGACTAATCCAGCGAGTGCTCCATTGTGAATAAAACCGGGGTCATTTTTGGAAATCCACAATACAACGAGAATGCCTCCAACCATAGCCATGAGTGAGTTAACAGCAACCAAACCTGAAATACCACTGATCGTGGCGGCTGACATCACGTTGAATCCGAACCAGCCCACACAAAGCATCCAACTTCCAAGTGCCAAAAAAGGAACATTGCTAATAGGGATGGGTCGACTTTTTCCTTGCGAGTCCCACCGTCCTAATCTAGGACCAAGAATATAAACAGCAGTGAGAGCGAGCCAACCTCCCATCGAGTGAACAACTACCGAGCCTGCATAGTCATGAAACGTCACTCCACCGGTAACTCCAGCAAGCCAAGAACCATCTTGTCCCAGAAAAATAATTTGTCCCCACACCATACCTTCAAATATGGGGTATACGATTGCCACGAAAATAGCGGCGGCTAATGCTTGGGTCCAAAATTTTGAACGCTCAGCAATTCCTCCAGAAATAATAGCTGGAATCGCAGCAGCGAAAGTCAGCAAAAAGAAAAAATGAACCAGCTCATAGCCCTGATTATTCCCTATGAGAGCTTTCGCAGGTTGAAAAAAGCTCACTCCGTAGGCAATGGCATAACCGATCAAAAAGTAGACTACGGTTGAAATAGAAAAATCTACAAGGATTTTAACTAACGCGTTTACCTGGTTTTTTTTTCGAACGGTTCCTACTTCTAAAAATGCAAACCCACCATGCATGGCAAAAACCATAACTGCTCCAAGCATCATGAACAGAACATCTCCGCTGCTTGTTAAAGAAATAAGATTTTGCTCCATGCCTCCCCCTATCTGGACTAAAAATTAATATTACTCTTAAGTGAATGGAATGAAAATTTTTGAATGTAATATTAAATGCTATTAAAAAACCTACGGATTCACTTTTGAGAACAAAGGTGTTCGAAAAAAATTGAGAGTTTTGCTAAACAGCATCCTCGCCTCGCTCACCCGTACGAATACGGACGGCTTCTTCAATATTAGTGACAAAGATTTTTCCATCACCTATTCGTCCAGTTTGGCCAGCCTTTGCAATGGCATTAATGACATCTTCTACTTGAGAGTCAGCGAGAACAATTTCCATTTTAATTTTTGGGAGAAAATCAACGACATATTCAGCACCGCGATAGAGCTCAGTGTGCCCTTTTTGACGACCAAATCCTTTGACTTCGGTAACTGTAATTCCCTGTATCCCTAATTCGTTCAACTTGTCTTTAACCTCATCCAATTTAAATGGTTTAATGACGGCTTCTACTTTCTTCATGTTATTAGGACCCCTTCGAACGAGTGTGAAAAAATACTTAATTTTTAGTTGGGTTGCTTCAATGTTAATTATTATTTTTATAGAACATAATTAAATGACAAAGCGAAAAGTTTAAAAAATTTTTGATAGACCAAATATTGTTCTAAAGCACTAAATATGAACTAGAATTAAGATGATCATTAACGTGAAATAATATAGCCACGTTCATTATGGAGAGCTAAGTCTAAGCCTTCCATTTCTTCATCATCGGAGACTCGCAAACCCATTATTCCATGAATCACTTTTAAAATAATAGCGCTCATAATGCCAGTATATAATAATGTTGCTCCAACTCCGAGGCTCTGAACTTTAACTTGGCTAACAATGCTATTAATGCCATCGCCGAACCCGGCACCACCTAAGCTTTCGGCACAAAAAATTCCGGCCATGCCAGCATTGATGTGGACCACAGTGCCTCCAGCAAAATCCAGGATTCCCTTATTTCCTAGCCATTCGCCAGTTCTCCAGACCCAATAACAGACTGGTGCATAAACGACCGTCATCCAGGGGGTCATAAAAACAAGCATAGCGGAAAACTTCATACGTTCAGCAATGGCTCCAACTATAAGAGCTGGAGTGATGATGGCAAATGTCATCTGGAATGTCATGAATACGGTTTCTGGTATTGAACCACTAAGTGTGTCGACGCCTATTCCCTTGAGAAACATTTTATCTAAACCACTCCAATAAAGACCTTCACCACCAAACGCTATGCTATAAGCGTAAAGAACCCATAAAATGGTCATTAGTGATGTAATTGCGAAGCATTGCATTAGAACCGAAAGTACATTTTTACTTCTGACCATACCCGCGTAAAACAGGGGCAATCCTGAAATAGTCATAAAAAGAACCAGGGCAGTTGCAGTTAACATCCAAGCGGTATCTCCAGAGTTCAAAACAGCCGTTTTTTCGGCCATGACCGAAAAGGGGAAAAAGTCGCCAATGTAAATAGGAGGCCTGACATTCCCCACAAGTCATTTGATATAGATCGTTGTTCGGAGGTATTACTTTTCATGAAACGCAACTCCCTTAAGAAAAGATTAAAAGCTTTAAATAATCATTCCAAGAATTATGCCAATCTATAGCTAAACAATTATTTAATTCTATCTAACTGATATATAGGTGGTTATATTTTTTTAATAAAACTTGATACTAATAATTTTAAAAATACCTAATTAGGATATAGACTCATTTTGTTGCTTAAAATAAGCAAATGCCATATTTTTTAACAAATAAAAGTCATCAGCACTTTATAGAATTAAATGGCGATTAAATTAGCGAAAAATATTTGGTTAGTCTTTTTGTATAACTAACATCTAGGTAATATTTTTTGTTTAAAAATTTAGAAGTTAGTTTAGGTTTTAAGAGTTGTATCAAATAATAAATAATATTTAATGATACATTAATAAAAAATTAATTTAGACATTTTATTCTAAATATACAGAGGCTAATTAAGTAATTAATACCCCAAGGAGGGATTATTGTGAAACAAAGTAAATTAATAAAATTATTGATTGTTGCTTTTACTCTTGGAATGTTTGCTGTTGCGAATGCAGCCGAGATTAAAGCGGTAAAGATAAATGGGCCAATCCCAATACAACCTGATGATCCATTTTGGTCAGAACGTTATGGACCAACTTCATTGAAGCATGTGATCGTTGACATGGACCCACAAATGATCACAAATCCAATGTGGCCAAACCCATCAACAAAATATGTATTTGTTAAAGCTGCTACTAACGGCAAGGAAATTGCCGTTCATCTGGAGTATAATGATGCTACCCGGAACGACATCATGGTACAGTCCCAGCAGTATAAAGACCAAGCTGCGATCATGTTTCCGGTAAATCAGTCAGGAGATGAGCCTCCATTCACCATGGGTGGAGATGGCGAACGCGTTAATATCTGGCAATGGAAAGCTACCTGGAACAAGGAAGGTGCAGGAAAAAATAGTAACTCTTCTATGCAGGACGTAGAAGATCAGTACGCATACATGGCGATGGGATCTGGCTCTTATTATATGTATGAGCCTGACGGAAATCTGTCTGGTCTTGATACGGTCCATGGACAACCTGGTACTAAAGAAGCTTCCCGAGAAGAAAGAGGAGCAGGTAACATTGGAAAACGCTCTACCAATATTGATTTTGGGATGGGTAAGAATGAGGGTATATTCAATGACGGTCGTGCAACTGGTAACATTATGTCGGATGCACGCCTTCGAGTATCGGCTGTAGAAGATCTGAATGCTGAAGGTTTTAGCACTTTGACTACTCAAGCTACTCAGAACGTTGATGGTGAAGGTAACTGGAGAAATAATCGTTGGTCAATTGTATTCAAACGTTCCCTTAGCACGAGTGACCAGAACGACACGCAATTTTCTGAAAGCAAGACGCCAATGGCCATTGCGATCTGGAATGGTGGTAATAAGGAAAGAAATGGACAAAAAGCAGTTACGCAGTGGAATACACTTCACTACTAACTATAGCTTGATAAATTAGTTGTTTTTTTTATTTACCCAGAGTAGGGCTTTTTATAAAGCTTTGCTCTGGGTTTTTTTATTAGCCATGAAATTTTTCAAACTATTAATAATTAAATTTATATGTTGCTTCTTGGTGCGTCCTATTTAACAATTCATACGTCGAATATACTTTAAAAAACTTAAAATTTTCGTAGTCATGAAAGATAAAATAAAAATTGGAGTAAGTAGTTGTTTGCTTGGAGAAGAAGTTCGTTGGAATGGGGGTCACAAAAAAGATCGTTATGTTCAAGGAGTTCTAGATAATTATTTTGATTATGTACCAACTTGTCCTGAAGCGGATGTCGGGATGGGAACTCCTAGAGAAACCGTTGCTCTTTATGGAACTTTAGAAAAGTCTAAAATGATAAGTAAGAAAAGCCAAACGGATTGGACTGAAAAGATGGATGTTTACATGAAAAGTCGTATCAGTGAACTTGGGAAAAATGATCTGTGTGGTTATATTTTTAAGAGCAAGTCGCCCTCATGTGGCATTGGTAGAGTTCCTGTTTACTCTGAATTTGGGAGTAATAAGGTTAGACATGGCCCTGGTATGTTTGCTAGCTCGTTTATGAAAACCTTACCGTTAATTCCCGTTGAGGATGAAGGAAGGTTGCATGATCCTGTAATTCGGGAAAATTTTATTGTTCGAGTATTTTGCTTTCATAGGTTACAAAATTTTTTGAAAGAACGTTTTACAATGGGAGCATTAGTTAGCTTCCACACCAGGCATAAATTTTTAATTTTATCTCATAATAAAAAACAATATGATGAGATGGGTAAATTGGTTGCTACTGGTAAAGCCTTAAACAAGGAGGAACTTAAAACTCGTTATGGTGTTCTGTTTATGGAAGCATTAGCTTATAAATCAACTCCAAAGAAAAATACGGATGTACTGCTGCATATGATGGGTTTTTTTAAAAAAATTCTTTCCAGAGAAGAAAAAGAAGATATTTTGAATACAATTGAAGACTATAGAAAAGGATTTCTTCCACTGATAGTCCCGATAACTTTAATACGACATCAAGTAAAAAAATATAATATTGAGTACTTACTGGATCAAATATATCTCAACCCACACCCAAAAGAACTCATGCTTAGGAACCATGTCTAATACCCTTATTGCTTGTTAATGATTTATGACCGATCACTTTGCTGGCTAAGAAGAGACCTGCGTCTTGATGACAATACTGCATTATCTGTTGCTACCCAAAAGTCAAAAAAAGTATTTATAGTTTTTGTCTTTGATATTTGTATCCTTAAAAAACTGCAAGATGAAGACGATCGAAGAATTACTTTTATTGTGCATTCTCTGAGAGAATTGTCGTCTAGATTACAAGAAAAAAAATCCGACCTGTTAGTTCGCATAGGTAATCCTATCGATGAAATTCCAAAGCTTGCCGCGGAACTAAAAGTTAATGCAGTTTTTGCAAATAGAGATTACGAACCTTATGCAAAAACAAGAGATATAAAAGTTTCTAATAGTCTGCTAGTTAATGGTATTGATTTTAAATCATACAAAGATCAGGTTATCTTTGAGTATCCTGAAATTATCTCAGGCCAAGGTCGCCCCTACCGAGTTTATACGCCGTATAAAAATAACTGGTTAAAAAAATTAGGGCCACAGCATATCTCTGATCAAATTAGTAACTTTAAAACTCTTTCTGCTATTAGCGATATTGATAAGCATAGTATTAATTGGAACTTTTCGATTTTGGGATTTAAAGAAAATTTACTATGGTTGGAAGCAGGGGAAGCTGCAGCGCAAAAACGGTTTGAAGTTTTTAAAACGGTTGAGAATAGATATTTTGATAACCGTAATTTTCCTTATATCGAAGATGGAACCTCTGGGCTCTCAGTTCATTTAAGGTTTGGGACTATTTCGATAAGGCAACTGGTACGAAGTACGTATAAAAAAAATAATATAGGAGTTAAAACTTGGTTGTCGGAACTGATATGGAGAGATTTTTATCAGACTATTCTAGATCAATTCCCTCATGTTGCTAATAGTTGCTTTCAGGTGGTATGTGATCAAATTGAGTGGCCTGGAAAAAATAGGCACTTTGATTTGTGGTGCCAGGGAATGACAGGTTATCCTCTTATAGATGCAGCAATGCGGCATTTTAATAATACAGGTTGGATGCACAATAGACTTAGAATGATAGTGGCTTCTTTTTTAACAAAGGATCTCCTTGTGGATTGGA
>JABGTQ010000352.1 GCA_018647025.1 Nitrospina sp.
ATCCAGGCTAACTCGAAATATGCATTTTTCACCTCATCTCACAATAGGGATTTCGTCAAGTATAATTTTTCTAGCATGAAAATACCCAACGTTAAATAGAACCTTATTTATTGCTCATAAAATAAAGAGTCTCTGTAGAACGTAAAATCTTTCCTAGTTTTTCTGTATCAAATAAACCTGTAATTTCGTTTGATTCAATTCTGGGTTTTCTCCCAATTTGATCTTTTTTTATGATTTCCATATCTGTTTTTGATAAATCCTTTTTCCAATCTGATTCTTTAATAACCAAATATATTTTTTTATTCGTCCTCAAAAATTCCTCCACTTCGTCAGGAGAATGCAACTTAACTACCATTCTGCCAGTCAAAATTCCCAGACGCGCCCTATGACTTCCCAATTTATAAACCGCAATGGGACCTTTAAAGTTTTCCTGATTGATGTGACCGGCAAACTTCTTCATGGGATAGCGGCTAACATAAGGCAAAACATCCCCACTAAATGAGGACATTGTCAAAGTCAATGCAAGAGCGATAGGAAATACCATAGGAAGGTCTGACCGAATAGAAAAAGCCAAAAATAAAGCTACTGAAAATAACAATACCGGAAGAATAAATAACATTGCTGGAATGGAATCAAAAATAAAAACCCCAATGCCCGTCAAAAGCGAAGAAATCAGTAAAATTAGAAACGTAATAACAGTAGAAACTTTAAAACCAAACTCACCTGATTCTTCTGGATTCTTTTCTATGCCCGCAAACAATCTCGCTGTCAAAATCGCAACAGCCGCGCAACTTGGGAGCATATAGCGGCTATGCTCTACTCTAAGTAGAGTAAATAAAATTAAGCATACAAGAATCCAAGTATAACAAAATAAAAAAGGCTGATTTTCTTCTTTAAAAAGCAGCTTTATGTGCCAACTGATATTTTTCCCCAATTTTTTTAATCGTTCACCAAACCCTATTCCCTTCTCACTAGAAAACCCCAAAACCCCAAAATGTTTTAAGGCAGCAAAAAGAAAGAAGAGCGACCACGGAAGCTGGTAACGAAATAAAACGCCAGCATAATAAAAACTGAACGGAGTATCATGAACCAATCGGTTCTTTATCTCGTTACCAACAATATGATTTTTAAATTCTTCCCCATGCATCCCGAGCATGGTTGCAAACCAGGGCATGATTATTATCAGCAAAATGATAAGTCCTTGCCCAACACGCAAATCCGCCAACCAGTTCCCCCTTTTTGTAGCCAATAGAAACCCAAAAACAGTCAATCCAGGGATAAGAATTGCTGGCGGCCCTTTCACCATAAAACCCAACCCTAGTGACAAATAAAAAAGGTATGCATAAATATTTTTTTTGAAATTTGTTTGGAATAAAACCACAAAAAAATACAGCGCCAAAAGAACAAAAAAACTCAGTGCCATATCTGTGGTAGACCACCTGGAAATCTGAAAATGCAGATAAATGGAAGGTAGTATAAATGCGCTGAACAAGCCCACCCGCCTATCAAACAATCGGCACGCCAGCAAAAAAACCAAGCCAACACTCATAGTCCCAAATAACACGGAAGGTAAACGCGCCGAGCTTAAACTAATACCAAAAATTTTATATGATGAGACAACCATCCAGTAATACAAAATGGGTTTTGCAAAACGCTTTTTCTCATGGTAGACAGGAGTAACATAATCCCCTGACTCAACCATGCGCAAGGATGATTCAATATAAAAATTTTCATCTGCATGATAGGGTGGAACTTCGCCAAGCTTATAGGACAGTACTAAAAAGCAAAAAATCATCCACAGGCATACAATAAATTTTTCCGTTGGCTTGATCGCTGAAAAAAATGGAAGGCTTGGCATAGGCAGGAGCGAACTAAAAAAATATACGGACTTTTACTCAATAAAAAACGCAACAAATCTACTATCTATTATACACTTAAACTAATTTTTACTTTTACTTTTTAGATTCGAATCACCCCAAACTTGGGGCACGTAAAAAATTATTTCGCTGGAGACGCTCATTGCCTAAATCAGATCAAAACAAACTATCCTCAAATGAACTACCCAACCTGACTGTTCCCAGAATCGGTTCCCATCATTTTTTTTTACTGGCCATAATTCTATGGATATTTGGTGGTAATTTGATATGGATACTGCTAGATATCCGCCCACCTTCCTATGATCAGGGGCTACACCTATTTAGGACCTTTAATTATTGGGAAGCTATGAGCTCCGGTTCAGAGGACTGGTGGCAGGATATATTAAACGTAGAACCCTTTTACCCGCCCTTTTACCATTTATCATTAATCCCTCTATCTTTGATTTTTGGTTTTACATTGGATACCGGAGTCATTGGAAATTCTTTTTATATGGTAAT
>JABGTQ010000353.1 GCA_018647025.1 Nitrospina sp.
AATGCGTAAACCACATCACGTATGTACTCATTGCGGCTATTACAAAGATAAAGAAGTAATGGAAGTTGAAGTTGTCTAAGTGTTTTTCACAGCGTTGCGGATCACGTCTTATTTTATCCTAAGTTTTTTAACTCTACGTATTATATCTAAAGTAACCCGTCCTTTGATGGAGTCATTTGTTATATGAAGATTGCAGTTGATGCTATGGGAGGCGATCACGCTCCTCAAGCTGTAATCGAAGGAGCGGTGATGGCGACTAAAGAGTGTGGTGTAGAGATTGCTCTGATCGGTTTATCTGATTTGGTTGAGGCAGAACTATCTAGACATGAGGGCTGGAAGGAATTGCCGATTGAGATTGTGCATGCGCAAGATGTAGTTGAAATGCATGAAGCACCTTCCAAAGTTTTGAGGGGTAAGAAAAAATCTTCCATAAAAGTTGGTCTCGATTTAGTTAAGGAGGGTCAGGCCTCTGCTTTTGTCAGTGCTGGAAATACTGGTGCGGTTCTTGCTTTTGCAACTTTTACCCTTCGTCTCCTAAAGGGAGTAGACCGCCCTGCAATTGCGATTCAGTTACCGACCTTAAAAGGATACTCTATTTTACTTGATGCGGGAGCAAATGTTGATTGTAAATCCAGTCAATTGTTCCAGTTTGGTATAATGGGACATTCTTTTGCTAAATACATACATGGAAAGACTGTTCCTAGTGTTGGTTTATTGAGTATTGGTGAAGAGGATTCAAAGGGAAACGAGGTTACCCGTGAAGCCTTTCATTTACTAAAAAATAGTCATGTACGGTTTATTGGAAATTTGGAAGGAAAAGAGGTTTATCAAGGTAATTCCGATGTAATAGTATGTGATGGGTTTACTGGGAATGTAGCATTGAAAATTAGTGAGAGTCTTGCCGAGATGATAGGGGAGAACTTAAAACAGGTTTTTATGGCTAATTGGATTACTAAACTTGGCTATTATTTGATTAGACCTCAATTTTTAAATTTTAAAAAAATGGTTGATCACTCTGAGACAGGGGGAGCACCCCTTTTAGGTGTAAATGGAGTGTGTATAATTGCCCATGGTGGTTCATCTCCAAAATCAATTAAAAATGCAATTATTCGTGCCAAAGAATTAGTGGAAAAAAAGATGAATGAGCACATACGCAGTGACATAGAATCAAATCTTTTGTTGGGTAAAGAGCCTTTTTGGAAGAATATTAAAAAAATGACCTTTACGCCGGATAAGGGTGATAGTGATACTTCGTCTGAAGCTAAATTTACTCCAAAAGATAAATCTTTTTAACTTTTTCGATGAATACTGGTATTAAAATTAGAGCTGAAATTGCTGGTACGGGTATGTTTCTTCCCAGAAAAGTTCTTACCAATGCAGACTTGGAAAAAACTCTTGATACCTCTGATGAATGGATTCGTACGCGTACAGGAATTTGTGAAAGGCGCATTGCTGACGAGGATGAATCGTCATCCACTCTTGCAATTCAAGCAGGAAAGATGGCTCTTGAGTCAGCAAAAATTTTACCTAATGAGCTAGACCTTATTATTGTTTGTACATCAACTCCTGATATTCTTTTCCCTGCTACTGCCTGTTTTGTTCAAAATGGACTTGATGCTATAAATGCAGCTGCCTATGATATTTCTGCTGTTTGCTCGGGGTTTGTCTTTGGATTATCTATAGCAGAGCAGTACATTAAAAGTGGTAAATATCGTTACGTTTTGATTGTTGGTAGTGAAACTAATTCGCGTATTGTGGATTGGTCAGATCGATCAACTTGCATATTATTTGGAGATGGGGCTGGAGCCATAGTTTTAAAGAAAAATGAAATTAATGAACCAAGAGGTTTGCTTTCCACGCACATTCATTCAGATGGTAGTAAATCTGATTTGATCATAGTTCCTGGTGGTATTGGGAAAAAAAATATATCGCATGAAGCTATAGACAGAAAAGAATATTTTATTCATATGTCTGGCAATTCTACTTTTAAGGCAGCTGTCAAGCGAATGGTGGAAGTTTCCAAAGAAGCTTTGGATTTTAATGAACTTTCAGTCGAAGACATTGGTTTAGTTATACCTCATCAAGCTAATAGGCGGATCATTGATGCGGTAACAGAGAAGCTCGGCATTCCACAAGAAAAAATTTTTATAAACATAGAAAAATATGGGAATACCTCATCGGCTTCAATTCCTATAGCTCTTCACGAGGCTAGTCAAGCTAGTTTAATAAAACCAGGGAGTCTTATACTTCTGGTTGTTGTTGGGGCTGGGTTAACCTGGGGGGCGGCGTTGATTAGATGGTGAAAATTGCTTTTCTTTTTCCAGGTCAAGGATCACAAACCGTTGGTATGGGCAGTGAATTTTACAAGACCTCTTTAGAGTCTAAGAAATTATTTGATAGCGCTGGGGAAGTCCTTGGGTTTGATATGGCAGACTTATGTTTTAACGGTCCTAGCGAAAAGTTGATGCTTACTGAAAATGCCCAACCTGCTCTTTTAATCCACAGTACAATAGCCTTGAATATGTTGAGGGAAAATGGTATCAATGCCGTTATAGCAGCTGGTCATAGCCTTGGTGAGTATTCAGCTAATGTTGCTGCAGGATCTATTCAATTTTTGGATGCGGTTCGGTTGGTTAATTTGAGGGGGCGTTTTATGCAGGAAGCGGTTCCCGTAGGTGTTGGAGGTATGGCGGCCATAATTGGAATGTCTCTAGATATTGTTCGCGGATTATGCGATAGAATTTCGACCGAAGACTTTATTGTTCAACCAGCCAATATTAACAGTCAGGAGCAAATTGTTATTGCTGGCCACCTTAGAGCTGTTGAGGAGGTATCTCGATTAGCAAAAAATGAGGGGGCTAAAAAATCAGTCATGTTACCGGTTAGCGCTCCTTTTCACTGTTCATTGATGAAATCAGCAGAAATCAAACTTCAAAAAGAACTCGAAAAAACAGAATTTGTTGACCATCAATATCCAGTTATATCTAATATTCAAGCAAGACCACTTACTACTGGTCCCCTTGCACGGGAAGCATTAATTCGTCAGGTTTGCTCACCTGTTATGTGGGCCGATACAATGCAATATTTGATTGAAGGAGAGGTAGATGTTGTTATTGAACTTGGTACTGGAAGGGTTTTGTCTGGTCTTATGCGTCGATTTAATAAAAATGTTAAGTGCTTTCAGGTTGGAGATCCCGAGTCCTTAAAAATAACGGTTGATGCCTGTAAAACCTTTTTAAAACAAAATAATAGCTATGGAACTTAAAGGTAAAATTGCGCTAGTTACCGGTGGTGGACAAGGAATAGGGCAGGTGATCGGGAATCACTTAGCAAAAATTGGGGCGCACGTTGTTTTTGGGGATATTAATCTTAAAAATGCTGAAAAATCTGCTGAAGATGTTTCCGCCAGTGGAGGTAAAGCATCTGCTATTTTATTAAATGTAACAGACCCAGAAAATGTTAAAGTGGCATTTGATTCAATAAAAAGCGAATTTAAACCCTTGGATATTTTGATTAATAATGCAGGAATTACCAAGGACGGGCTTTTTGTTAGGATGAAGGAAAATGACTGGGATAGTGTTCTGGCCGTAAATCTTAAAGGTAGTTTTCTTTGCGGTCAACAAGCAGCAAAACATATGATGAAGCAGCGTCAAGGAGCTATTGTTAATATTGCTTCCATAGTTGGTATTATGGGGAATGCTGGTCAGGCTAATTATTCAGCGTCTAAATCAGGTTTGATTGGTTTGACAAAAACTATGGCTCGAGAATTAGCCCCTAGAAATGTCACAGTTAATGCTATAGCTCCGGGATTTATTGACACTGAAATGACCCGAGTCCTTGATGAAAAAATAAAAGATAAACTTGTTGAGCAGATACCTCTTTCGCGTTTGGGGCTTCCAGAAGATATAGCCCATAGTGTAGTTTTTCTTGTTTCCAGTAGATCTAGTTATATTACTGGGCAGGTGTTAAATGTTAATGGTGGAATGTTGATGTAATATTTTTTAGGAGTTTTAATTATGTCTGTTGAAGAAAAAGTAAGGGAAATTATAGTTGATCAATTAGGTGTAGATGAAAAGCAAGTTACCGATGAAGCGGCATTTATTGACGACTTAGGGGCGGATTCTCTAGATACTGTTGAGTTAGTCATGGCTCTTGAAGAGGAGTTTGATGTTGAAATCCCAGATGAAGAGGCTGAGAAGATTTCAAAAGTTCAAGATGCAATTGATTATATAAAGAACAACACTAATTGATCAATTCTGATGAATTTGAGGAAAGTGAATGAGGAGGCGAGTAGTTGTAACAGGAGTAGGTATCATTTCCCCATTGGGAATTGGTATTGAAGAAAATTGGTCAGCCATAACTAATGGAAGGTCTGGGATTGGTCCAATTACTAGGTTTAATACAGACTCTTTTCCCGTAAGCTTTGCAGGTGAAGTTGAAGGTTTTGATGCTGAGAAGTATATGGTGCATAAAGATGTTAAAAAAATGGATAGGTTTATTCATTTTGCAGTAGCTGCTAGTGATGATGCTCTTAAAGACTCAGGTTTTGAAATTACTGAAAAAAATGCCGAGAGAGTTGGTGTTCAAGTAGGTGTTGGACTTGGTGGATTACCAGCAATAGAAAAGTTTCACGATATATATAAAGAAAAAGGAGTACGTAAGGTCTCCCCTTTTTTTATTCCCATGGTTATTGCTAATCTTGCATCTGGTCAGGTGTCAATTTATTCGGGAGCTAAAGGTCCCAACACTTGCGCAGTTACAGCTTGTGCTACAGGAACTCATTCGATTGGAGATGCTGCCCGTTTAATACAGTATGGTGATGCTGATGTAATGATTGCTGGAGGTACAGAGTCAGTTATTACTCCTCTTTGCATTGGGGGTTTTCATGCGGCAAAAGCTTTGTCGACACGAAATGAAGATCCTAAAAGCGCAAGCAGACCATTTGACAGAGATAGAGATGGGTTTGTTATAGGGGAAGGGTGTGGAGTTGTAGTGCTAGAAGAGTATGAAGCAGCAAAAAAGCGTGGCGCTAAAATGTATGGTGAGGTTGCAGGATATGCTTTGAATGGAGATGCTCATCACATAACGTCTACATCCCCTAATGGTGAGGGCGCAGCTCGTTGCATGAAATTAGCATTAAAAAATGCGAGTGTAAACAATAGCGATATACAATACATCAATGCTCATGGAACATCTACAGGAGCAGACTCAGCTGAATCACAAGCGATAAAATCTACGTTTGGAAATCATGCATATAAATTAGCCGTTAGTTCGACGAAATCTATGACTGGTCACTTACTTGGGGCTGCCGGCGGTATAGAAGCTATTTATACATTACTTGCTATAAAACGTGGTGTTTTGCCACCAACGATAAATTATAATACTCCTGATCCAGAGTGTGACTTGGATTATATTCCTAATCAGGCTAGAGAAGTAAAGGTCTCTACAGCTGTTTCTAATTCGTTTGGTTTTGGTGGTACAAACGCGGTTCTGGTCTTCAAAAACCTGTCTAATTAATATAAGAATGCATGAAGATAGAATTAATGCATTGGTTCCTTTGCAGAAATGCTTGTGCTATCAGTTCAAAAATATAGAGCTTCTAGGGAAAGCACTTACTCATAAGTCTTATTCAAATGAGGTTTTACACGCAGTAAAAAATAATGAGAGGCTTGAGTTTTTAGGGGATTCTGTTCTTGACCTCATTGTGAGTGATTATATATTTTTTAGATTTAAGGGTTTGCCCGAAGGATCATTGTCAAAAATTCGAGCGGCAGTGGTTAATGAGAAATCTCTTGCTGGGTTAGCAAAAAACATAAAACTAGGTGGTTATATTTCACTTGGTAAAGGAGAGTCTTTTTCTGGAGGTAAGGAAAAAGCATCTATTCTTGCC
>JABGTQ010000354.1 GCA_018647025.1 Nitrospina sp.
ATGGGCAGTCCATTATTGTATTAAGGCTTCTCAGAGTCTTACGGATTGTTCGGCTTGTGGGAACTATCCCAGAGTTAAAGTTGATCGTGAATACACTTTTAAAAAGTATCCCGTCCCTAGGGTATATAGGTGTTTTGTTATTTATTCTGTTCTACATCTATGGCTGTTTGGGCACGTTCTTATTCCGTGAGAATGACCCTATTCATTTCGAAACCCTTCACATAGCACTCTTGAGCCTTTTCCGAGTGGCTACTTTAGAGGATTGGACCGATATAATGTATACGGCCATATACGGTTGCCAGAACTATGGCTATTCTGGATCGCAGGACCTGTGTATAAGCTCGCAAGCTTTTCCTTTTATAGGATGGTTTTATTTTGTGAGTTTTGTTTTGCTGGCGACTTTCATTTTTTTTAATTTATTTATTGGTGTCATCATTAACAATATGGAGGAAGTAAAGGAAAAGGAGATGTTGCGGTTGGACCCTGATCTGGCAAGGTTGGGGAAGTCAGAGTCTGATATTAAGGAATTGCTAAAGAAAATCAAAAAAGATATGGCCCTGTTGGAGTCGCATGTAACTTTTCTAGAGCACGCAGAGGAACAAAGGTCGGAAGACCTAGAGGACGCAGAGGAACAAAGGTCGTAAGATAATGAGTAAGCACCTTGCTTGGCTCAAGGTTTAAATACCTAACATGGTTTTTTTATTTTGCTGCTTGTACGCGATATAACAAAAAATCCCTCACTCAACAAAGAGTGAGGGGAAAAGATGAGTAAAGTAGCGGTGACGTTAATCGAAATCTAAAGCATCTGGTTTGTAGTTTTTTGGAAATTTCCCTACGCCTTCAATTTTTTGCCATTCTGATTCGTCTATTTTTATTTTAAACGGTAAGCCATCAATTCCTGCGGTTGCGATAGGAGGTAATCCTTTAGCTATATGTTTTTTAAGTTGAGCTGTGTCTAGTTGTTTTAATGGCTTTATTAGTTTGAGCAGCCGAGGATTGGCATCGATATTTACTCCAATCGTATTTAAATCTTCAATATATTTGGGGTTGACCATAAGGCGCTCCTTTATCGTGATGATAAGAGGGTATGGTGAAAATCAAATACGGTTCCCTAAACGGGAAACTTTCCTATTCCCGCAACTTCTTTCCACTGTTCTATTTTGGCATCATCCTTTGCGACAAATTTTTCAGGAGAGTTTGATTTTTGTTTTTCTAATGTTTCGACTTGCGACTCTAGTATGTTGCACCTTGTACGTAACTGAGATTCCACGGAGTTTCGATTAGGGTCCATAAGATCTCCTGCATTTAAGATGGTGGGGATGCTGTTTATGGAGATGCTATTAAAAAAAGAGAAATGATTATGTGATATCGTCATTCAATATCTAGTATCATACACTATTTTATACACAACATAATGTGCTGTCAAATAAAAATATACGATCGATTGATCGTTGTAAAAGACTTTTAATTCTTATTTTTTTCTATAAAACTAACTGCTTCCTTTAACCGATCGAGCGTTGTGCTTTTACCGAGCAGCAAGATAACCTCATAAATTCCAGGACTGGCGGTGCCCCCGGTAAGCGCTACACGTACCGGTTGAGCCAGTTTCCCGAGCTTAAGTTCAGCCTCTTTAGCTATTTTTTTGAATAAACTTTCCAGAGAGTCATGTTCTAATGCTGACATGTTATTGATAGACATAATGAGCTTCTCGATATGTGGTTTTATGTCTTTATTAAGAAATTTATTCCGTGCTTTCTCATCGAATGAAAGTTCCTTTTGAAAATAGAAGGTAGATTTTTGTGCCATTTCGATCAGTGTCTGGGCTCTCTGATTGAGTGATGGGATCGGCTTAGCTATACTTTCTTTACTAAGGCCGTGTTGCTCAGCTAAAAGACCTTCTTTGATGAGAAAAGGTTCCAACTGAGTGGCAAGTTCTATGGGGTCAGCATTTTGAATGTATTGCTGATTCAACCACTGAAGCTTTTCCGGATTGAATACTGCTGCGGAGGTTGTGATATTTTCCAGTGAGAAATACTGGGTCATTTCTTCTTGAGTGAAAATCTCCTGATCACCGTGTGACCAGCCAAGTCTGGCCAGATAATTAATGAGTGCACCAGGCAGGTATCCCATATCACGATAGGCAAGTACCGAGGTCGCTCCGTGGCGTTTGCTGAGTCGGGTTTTATCCGCGCCAAGAATCATTGAAATATGGGCGAACTCTGGGCGAGGTAGTCCAAGTGCATCGTACAGCAACACTTGTATGGGTGTATTTGACAAGTGATCATCACCTCGAATCACGTGAGTAATCGCCATATCTGCGTCATCAACTACAACAACGAAATTATACGTGGGTGTGCCGTCGGACCTTAAAATGATGAGGTCGTCTAATTCCTCCTTTTGAAAAACCACATTACCTCTTAGTAAGTCTTTAATCGTGACCGAATCTTCTTGTGGCACCTTGAAGCGTATAACAAATGGAATTCCTTCAGGTTTGTCTGATCGTTTGCGGCAGGTGCCGTCATATTTTGGTTTGAGACCATTGGCCTGCGCATTCTTTCTCTTTTGATCCAGTTCCTCTGCTGTGCAAAAACAAGGGTAGGCTTTCTTCTCACTGAGAAGCTGATCTACTTTTTGTTTGTATAGAGACTGACGATCAGTCTGGCGAAAAGGGCCTTCGTCGTAATCTAACCCTAGCCAATTCATCGACGCTATAATTTCATCGATTGACTCATCAGTAGAACGTGAAGAGTCGGTATCTTCTATTCGTAATATAAATTTCCCTTTATGGTGGCGTGCAAATAGCCAATTGAATAAGGCAGTCCGAACACCGCCAATGTGCAGATACCCTGTTGGGCTGGGCGCAAAGCGAACTCTTACAGGGGTAGTCATAATTTAATTTTCAAATAAGGTTATTCTATCGCGAGAGCTACATTTTAAGTCAAAGCGTAACAAATAAATTAAGTTAATTGACGGAAAAAATATAGCAAAA
>JABGTQ010000062.1 GCA_018647025.1 Nitrospina sp.
AGTGGTTGGCAACATTGGCAGATTGTTTATCAATTGGAAATATTCGGACAGGGAGATTCTCAAGTCTGGACTATAGACTTTGGGCAAACAGACAAACCAAAACTTCATAAAGGAGACCTTGGAAAAATTAATTTATATGAAGGCATATCCTCATCTGAAATGAGTGGATTGATTGAAGGAACTACATCATGGGACTATGTGACTTTGTGTGGCAATTATCGAACTTTTAATAATATTTATCGTGTTACAGACGGTGGGTTCGAACTACCCCCGGAAGATAAATCGAATTACGCCTTGGAACCTCTAATGGATATTTTTCCTTGGGATAAGGATATGGATCGTAGAAAATTCATGCGAGATGTTCAACGCTGGAAAGGGAATGCCTGAAGGAAGCGATAGATTAATTTTTTATTTTTATAAGGTTTAGGTCTTAGTTCTCTCGGTTAAAATTACGCAATGGGATAATGGGTTCAGAAGCTGAGTTTACCTGTGATTCTGTTTCAGAGTCGGATGAAGGAGTCGACACTTCGGCTTCTAATTCTTTTTTTGTTTCCACAGAACCACGTTTCTCAGTTAGAAAAACTGTGATGTCTTGGTTAATGAGGTTTTCTGGACACAACTTAAGGTGTTGTCTATAAAAAGGCATATTCATCATAAGATCACTGTAAAGACAATCCAGGCCGTAATGATCAAACATCCCTTTAATTGCTCGGGGTCCCACTAAAAATAAAATACCATCTGGTAAAAGAGCACGAACTGATGAAGCTAAAATCTGCTGACATACTCCCCGGTCTTGAAAATAAAACATAGGGATCCATTTAAAAATCATTCCATATTTATCATTGTAGACTTCTTCTAAATGTTCTTTCTCTGGGAGAAAAGAAACTTTTTTTAAGTTATCGAGTTCTTTCCTTTTTGCGGCATAATCCCACAATTGGTATGCATTTTTTTGCGCAAGCTCAGGGTCACTAAATAAAATAGTATATTCGCGCTCATGGGTAGAGTCGACGCATCCTGCTATAGACATGTCAAAAGTATGAACCAGTACACGCTCAACTTTTTCCAGTTTGGCAGGCATTCCTGGTGACATCTCCATGTAGTAAATAATTTGATCTAATGCGAGGGGCTGCAAAGCAGGCTCATCTATTTCTTTATTGCCCTCAGGGTATAAGGGGACGGTATAAATCGATTTAATGCCGTCAGTTTTGGGAGGGAAGCCATTAAAAAACCATTTCCAGTTAAAGGCATACTCTGGAATTTTTACAGGTGAATCAGTTTGCGGCAAAATATTCCAGTCGGGATGAAATGAAAATTCTTTTCGCTCTTGATCGTCTATTAGTGTGAAAAAATTAACCCCAACTTGTATTTCTCTTTGGCAAGATGGTTTTCCGCCTAACGAACGATTGATGTAAGGTATCGGGTTGGTTTCATCGTGACGGGTGACTTTATAAAGATGCCTATCTTGGATTGTAAGACAAAGCTTTGACTCATGATTGAAGTATCGCCATGGAGGGTTGGGTTGCGAAGACCAGGTGACCTCATGGGACCGTTTTGTGTCCATGAATATACGTAAAATATCTTTTTCTTGTCCGGGTGCCTTGGGTATAAAAAAAGAGGCGAAGATATTGAACGCTCCTTTAGATGGATACGTTGGGAGTCCACGATAGCGAAGGGTATCTAATGGTATCTCGCGAGATTGATCCTCGTAAATGCCCCAGATAAATTCAAAAACAGCTCCGCCGCTACCTGGAATAGTAGATTGGAATAACTCAACAACAGGAATAATATCTAATCGTTCCCAGTTAACTTTAGATAGATAACTTGAAAATATTTTTCGTCCATCAAAGGTTCCATCGGGTAAAGCGTAAAGCGTATCTTTTGTCAGTTTTACTTTGTACTTTCCATCTCCAAGTGGCACTAAATTATCTTCTTTATAAAAATAATTTACTTCTGAAATGGGTACTCGCCAGACTTCTGCAGCCTTTTCACGCAGAAAATCCAAAGTCATATCTTCCCAACCCGGTTGACCTTTTATATCTATCTGAGATTCAAAGGTGCGAGCTTGGGGCTTAATGCCAACCCACTGCAATGAGTCAAGTTGCATGCGAGCTAATTCAAGGTAGGTTTCATCAGTTTCTGGGTCTTTGCTCCATTTGGCTTCATGAAGAGGGTGCCCACCAGGGTCGGTTCCCAAAAAACGACGCCCTTCATCGTTATAAAAAGCCATGTGCCCTGTTTTATAAACTTTGATTCGTGTATTGGCAATATTAGGAACATCTTCATTATGAAAAATGGTTGCACCATTTTGTTTGGTAGAATGCAGTGAGGCTAAACTATTAAGAATAGATTCAGCCGACATTTCGTTGTCATGGAATGAAAAAGAGCCCTGACGCGATAGGGCCAATTGAATTCTTTTTTTCAGCAC
>JABGTQ010000355.1 GCA_018647025.1 Nitrospina sp.
TCAGATCTTTTCAACTATAAATGCTATGAGTTATGACCTTCCCAATGGAATACAGGCGATTTGGTAAAACTGAAGAAAAGATTTCTGTTATCACTCTTGGTGGCATGCGATTTAAACATGGATGGACTCCTCCCAGAAATCACTTACCTAAAGATTCCATTGAAAACTGTATTTCGACAACTCGTATGGCATTGGATTTAGGAATCAACCATATTGAAACCGCCCACGGGTATATGAAAAGTGAACTCTTGTTTGGTCATGCCTTAAAGGAACTCGGTGTTCCGAGAAACAAGTTCAAGATTATGACAAAAGGAGCTTCGATGTCGGGTGATGAAACCCGAAGACTTGTAGAAGAACAACTTAAGGCTCTTAACTTAGATTATATCGATTTTTATGGGTGGCATGGCATTAATAACAAGGAGCTCTTAAAAGTTGCCGTGGAAAAGAATGGTCCTGTCGAGACATTATATAAATTAAAAAATGAAGGGTTGATACGCCATATTGGATTTTCAACACATGGCCCACTTTCCATAATAATGGAAGCCATGAGAACAAACTTATTTAGTTTTATAAACCTTCATTACTATTATTTTTTTCAACATAATCTTCCAGCAGTAAAATTGGCTGGGGAAATGGACATGGGTGTTTTTATAATTTCTCCTAATGAAAAAGGTGGAATGCTATTTAAGCCCTCCGAAAAAGTAAAAAATCTTTGTACGCCTATTACACCTATTGCATTTAATGGAAGGTTCTGTTTATCTCACTCTGAAATCACCACTTTAAGTATGGGTATGCATGAACCAAAACATTTTTCTCAAAACCTAACCATTTTGAATGGGAAAAATTATTTAAATAGCGGCCTATCCAAAGTTAAGAATGCAATGGATACTCCTTTAGAAAAAATCACGGATTTATGTACCTTATGCAATGAATGCTTACCCTGCCCTGAAAATATAAATATCCCCGAAGTTCTAAGGTTTAGGAATCTCAACGAAGGGTATGACATGTTAGATTACGGGCGTTTTCGCTATAATATGTTTGAAGGACAGGGCCACTGGTTCCCTGGAACATTTGCTTTTCATTGCACAGAATGTGGAGATTGCCTTCCCCGCTGTCCAGAAGATTTGAATATCCCAAAACTGCTAATGGAAACTCACAAAAAGTTATTTAACAAATCTGAATATTTAAAGCAAAAACTATTGTCCTTTATAAAATCAATACTTAAGGCTTTAAAACTCTGGAAATTCATTTTTAATTGAGAACCACCCAAGTCCACATTAAGCACCAACTATTTTAGAAAAAACAACCATCAAATACTTTGTCTTTTTAGCCCGCAGTAATCCCTTCCCCTACTTGGCGAGATAAACATTCTTTCAGTAGAGACTCAGTATTACGATAAGTGTCGTCTTTCTTTAACACTTGTTGCAAATAGGGAATTGCTTTTTCACACCGCAGAGTTTTTGCAAACATTTCACCAAAAACATATTGAATGTTTATATTATCTGGATCAACCATGGAATAGCGGTTCCCATACTCCAGGACATTCCCAGGATCACCTCTTCCTCTATATCCAAAAACAATATTTTTTAATGCCTGTTTGTTAAGCGGTTCTCTTTCCAAAACTTGAAAAGAATAACCTAGGGATTTTTTATACTCTTTTTTAATATTATAAAATGCGGCTACACTGTTCAACAAACCAATGTTTTCGCGATCTTCATTCAATTTGGCAAACAAATCAACCAATGCTATTTCCTGAAGGATAGAACTAAACTGGGCTCTATTGTTTTTGATGGCCGTTTTAAAAAAAACTTTTGCCTCCTCAAACCTTTCTAATTCTATCAAGCTATAACCCGCGTATAAATTAGCGTATGAGTGTGAGGAATCTTTAGTTAAAATGATTTTTAAAATTCCAAAACTTTTTTCGTATTCACCAATCTGATAATAAGCATGTCCTAAGTTCAACAAAGATTCCATATCTAATGGGTTCGATTTTACCTTCTCCATTAAAGTAGACACTTGCCTTGAACTTGCTTGCAAATGATACCGCACCAAATCACTCCCTTTTAACTGTGATAAAGACTCTAAAAGCAGCTCTCGATTACTATAAGTAACACCTTGCTGATAAAGGTTCATACCATCAAAAGCAACTCGAAGCTTTTTTTGTTCATCGTAAGTAATATTGGTTATACGATCGGCAATATTTTTAAATGGAGTTCTTGTAAACAAAAAATCTTCACGCCCGTAGGTACCCACCACATTTCCTAGACCAAGATAAAACTCTATAAAAGGCCAATTATCTGTTATTTCTTTTTGATGGCTAGCCAAATTGCTCATCTGGTCTTCCAAGAACCAGATATTGCCTAAGAATGAGTACGCATCTGGAATCTGAATCTCCTGCATGGCAAGACTCACGTTCGGATCCAAAAATCGTCCCTTTAATTTTTCAAAATCAATATCAATTTTACTATTTGATCCAATAATAAGTAACTCATTCGCAACCGGCATCCAAGCTATTGCATGAGGAAATACAGAAAGAAAGGTTTTGAAGTGCATTAACACTTCCTGCTTTCCCTGACTATGCAAAGGAATCCATTGGGTCATAATTCCCCCCGGATTTAGATGTTTTTGGGCTAACTCATAATATTCTTTAGAGTAAAGATTAACCGTAAATGCAGTTCGTGGAGGAGGGGGTTCGGAAGTTATCACATCATACATTTTTTGAGTGGTCAGCAAATGATTCCTCCCATCTTGGAGAATAATACTGACCTTTTCACTTTTCAGCACATTATAATTATGTGATGAAAACACATTGCCTGCTTTTAAAACACTCTCTGACAAATCTACGCTATCGACTGATTTTACCTTTGGATGAAGGGTAGCGGCTCCTGTTGTTTGTCCAGTGCCAAAACATACAACCAAAACATTCTCAGGGTTTTCTACCAGCATTATAGGTAAATGCGCTAAAAGCTTCATATACCTCGAAGCAATAAAGTTAACAGCAGACATGGAAACACCATTTGTTATTAGCCGCTTTGCATCAGGGTCCAAAATACCGTAATTATCCTCAAAAGCAGCTACGGTATCGGTAAGTCCTTCTTCAAAAAACAGCAATTTTCTAATATCTTTTTTACCCGTTCCATCTCGCATAAAAAATTGGTCAAGCAAACCAGAAGGCAAACCCATATTCACAAGAAGAACTAGGCCTGCTAGTATCGCTGTTATGGTTTTACGTGATATTTGCGTAAGGTAATTTCCTGATCGGAATAAGCACAGCCCCATTAATAGGTTTAATGTCGCAATAAGGAGCAAGCTCTGCTGTGTCCCCAAGCTAGGTAAAAATAGAAAACCCGCAAAAAGCGAACCTAAAATTGCGCCAAATGTATTTACTCCGTATATTTGGCCGGTTCCTTTCCCTATATCTTCGTGCCCATTAGATATTATTTTAATTAAGATAGGAAAACTCATTCCCAACGCAATCGTCGGGAGTAACATTAAGGCTGAGGAGTCCAAAAAATATCGCCAAAAAACAAAAGCCGGTTTTTGCAAGTTGTAACCATTCCA
>JABGTQ010000063.1 GCA_018647025.1 Nitrospina sp.
CCTGATACCATACTCTGTTCAACCTTATTGGCTTCAGTCGGAGTCAGAGTGGAATTTAATCCAGCGGCGCGAACACCCAATTGATTGAGGGACTCGACTTGATCTCGCATCAAGGCAATCAGAGGCGAAACGACAACAGTGATGCCATTCAGGCAGAGCGCGGGAATCTGATAACAAAGTGATTTACCACCCCCAGTTTGCATCAGTACTAGTGCATCGCCTCCATCGAGGATATGCTCTATGATTTCCTTTTGCAGACCTCGAAAGGAATCGAAACCAAAAACTTCTTTTAGAACTTCTTTGGGTAACCGCATGGACAATCGCTAATTCAAAAACTTCCCGCTTTCAAAAATATAAAACGGTACTGAGTTCAAGGAAGCGCATTATCCCTAATTTTGAATCGAATCGCAATTGCGGGGATAAATCCCATTGATCATTGCTGTTTAAATTTAAAAAATCATAATCGATTGCACCCGTTTCTTCTCATTCTTCCAAATTATCGTTTTATAAGTTCCAGAACGGTTTCGTGATGGATTTTAGAAACTTCAGGTTCTGGCATTTCGAGAACCAAAGCTATTTCCTGGATCGTCAAGTTTTCATAATAGAACAGAGAAATGATCACTCGTTCTGTTGTCGGTAAATCATCAATCCCTTCGGCAAGACAATCTAACCAGTTTTCCTTTTCCATGTTTTCTGGCGAAATATACAAATCAGCTATTGTTGCATTCATAAGAGTTCCTTACGATTAGATAAGTTCAAAAAATTTCAATTGAGACTCTTCACTTTTGGGTCTGGTTTTCGTCTTTTAATTGATGGCATCCATTTCCTGCCTTTACGGTAAATATTCCATCCACTTTTTTCTGCAGTATCCCGAAACATTTGAGTTAAAAACTCGTCTACGGTTAAATTCTTCATAAATCCTCCACGGTTGAATTTTGACGCATTTCGCTGTCACTCCTATATATAGCAAAGCTCATGCCAAATCAGGTTTTTCCGCGTTTTCATATAATATATTGATTTATTTAATATTAGGAGGCAATGTTTTGCCCTTAAAAATCTCCTTCAGCACCTGTTTCAGGATGAATAGGCAGTTTTTTCCGGTTTTTGTGTTCCGTTTCTATTGATAAGAAAGACTAGGCGCTTGACAGGATCAGCTTGGCAATTTTGGAGATTTTTTAGATGTTTTGAAGTATATGGGAAGTATCGGGGTTATCTAAAGGACTATTAAGAGGGGGAATAAATTATAAGATTAATTACGGGCTTTTTTTCTGGGATATTTTCCTAAACTTTCAGCCCTTTTGTACCATTTTGTCGCTTCATCCAGATCTTCTTCCACACCGGAACCGTTAATATACATCCAGCCTAGATTTGCCTGTGCTTTTGAATGATTTTGCTCGGCGGCCATAAGATACCACTTTGCTGCAATTTCAAGGTTTTTATCAATGCCATCTCCCGCTTCATATAATCGCCCGAGATTAAATTGAGCATTGGCATCTCCCCTTTTTGCCGCGCGTCGAAACCATTTAAAGGCCTTTCTATAATCTTTTTGTGATCCCTGGGTATATATCATTCCCAGACGAGATTGCGCTTCGCGTTTGCCATTTTTTGCTGCGGCTTCGTACCATTTAACAGCGTATTCAAAATTCTTTTCAACTCGGTCTCCTTTGTCGTAGATTTTTGCCAATTTTAACTGCGCTTCAACCTTGCCTTGTTTTGCGCTCAGCTTGTACCACTTAACGGCTTTCTGGATATCTTGTGTCACATCCATCCCTAGATCATAAATTCGGGCCAACTTAAATTGCGCATCTGCTCTCCCCAAACTCCCCGCTTTTAAAAACCACTTGAGAGCCCTATCAAAATCACGAGTAACTCTTTCTCCTTTGTCATAAATCAAACCAAGATTGTATTGCGCGCCTGCGTGTCCATGTTTTGCTGCAAGCCGGTACCACTTTATTGCCCTTTTATAATTCGGGGTCACGCCCTCGCCTTTATCAAACATCCACCCCAGGTTGAACTGGGCACCTATGTTTCCCTTTCTAGCCGCATATAAATACCATTTAACGGCTCTTTCATAGTCTCTGACAACGCCTTCGCCCTTGTAATACATCAACCCCAGATTAAATTGAGCACTGACGTTTCCTTGTTTAGCGGCCAATCGGTACCACCTGAACGCTTTGGGGAAATTTTGTCTGACACCATCCCCCTTGTCATACATCAACCCCAGATTAAACTGGGCGGTGCTGTTGCCTTTTTTGGCTAGGGGTTTCCATATTTCGAAAGCAGCCTTATAGTCGCCACGGTTTAATGCTTTCAAACCTTCCTTCACCTCATCCGCATAAGCGACCTGAGCCAGGAAAATAAAAACTAAAAGAAATGTTGAAATATTTTTCATACGCCAGAAATAATAGAATTTATGCTAGTTTAAATATTGCAAACCAAAAGAGCGGGATCAAAGCCAAACAAATTATTGAATTTTGAGAGGTTGCATATTCTCTCACTCGCTAGTTAAAACAGGTTATTTTAATGACAGTTACTGGTATTTCCTGTTAACTATTATTACGGCCTAAAAGGAAAATAAATGAAGGAAAAAGATCCCGAAATAAAACCTCGGGAAAAGAGAAAAGAAAATATCATTTTTACAGTCTGGGTACACACAGGCTA
>JABGTQ010000064.1 GCA_018647025.1 Nitrospina sp.
ATGCCAGACGGCACTGGGATTAGCAAATTTGGTAAGGTTTTTCCCGACCGCACTTTTGATGTTGGGATGGCAGAACAGCATGGAGTAGGTTATGGAGGTGCTTTATCTATTGAAGGGTTTCGCCCAGTTATTGCAATTTATTCAACTTTCATGCAAAGGGCTTATGACCAAGTCGTTCATGACATTGTTGGGATGAACCTTTCCGTTACTTTTGCGATGGATAGAGCCGGAATTGTTGGAGAAGATGGGGCAACCCATCAGGGACTGTTCGATATTGCTTTCATGCGTACTCTACCTAATATGGTGATCATGGCACCAAAAGACGAAAATGAATTAAGACATATGCTTAAAACTTCGATCTATCACTCTGGACCTTGTGCTTTAAGATATCCAAGAGGTAATGGTCTTGGTGTTGAAATGGATGAGGACATTAAAGAAATCGAGATTGGCAAAGGTGAGGTGATAAAAGATGGGAAGGACGTAACTATAATTGCTTTTGGGGCAATGGTTGATCCATCCATGAAAACAGCAGCCATGCTTGAGAATTACGGACTTAGCGTCGCAGTTATCAACGCACGTTTTGCCAAGCCTATTGATAAAAACCTTATTATGGAATATGCACAAAAAACAGGTTGTATTATAACGACAGAAGAACATTCTGTTCAGGGAGGTTTTGGTTCAGCTGTTTTAGAAGTTCTTCAAGATTTAGATGAGCATATTCCATTAAAGACAAAGTGCATAGGAGTACCTGATATTGTTGTTGAGCATGGTGCACCAGGAATTATCAAAAAAGATTTAAAACTTGATCCAGAGGGAATGTTTGAAACGATTTGTTCGTTCGTTAATGTAAGCATCAGTTCGAAACTTCATGAGAACGAAACAAAGACTTCTTCTGGGAATGGGAGTAATGATTTAAAAACCAATATCAAAAAACCGACAGCTACGCAAACTGCAAATGGCTAGAACCTCGCAAGTCAAACGATCTACAAAAGAAACCGAGGTAGAAGTAAACCTCAACATAGATGGTCAGGGGGAGAGTGAAATTGATTCAGGAATCCCTTTTTTAGACCATATGCTTTCACAGTTGTCGCGTCACGGATACTTTGATATTAAGTTGAAGGCAAAAGGAGATATCCATATAGACTATCACCATACGGTAGAGGATATAGGCATTGTTCTCGGTGAAGCTTTTGCCAAGGCACTAGGTGATAAAAAGAGCATTTGTCGCTTTGCGGATACTCAGGCACCACTCAATGAAGCACTTGCTCAAACCGTTATTGATATTAGTGGCCGCGGATATTTTGTGTTTAATGCGACACTTCCAAAATCTAAAATTGGTGAGTTTGATGTTGAATTAGTGCCGGAATTTTTTCAGGCTTTTGCCATGAATGCTGGTATTACCCTCCATATGAACTGTCCTTACTGGGAAAATCTACATCATATTGTCGAAGCCCTATTTAAATCATTCGCACGCTCTCTTGATATCGCTTGCTCTTTGGATGACCGAAACAGCCAAGTACCATCCACCAAGGGAAAGTTATAGTGATTGCCGTAATTGATTACGGCATGGGGAATCTTCGCTCTGTACAAAAATCCCTAGAGGTTGTTGGAGCTAAGGTGGTTGTGACTCATGACCCTGATTTGATTCTTAATGCTGATTCCGTTGTGCTCCCGGGTGTAGGTTCTTTTAAAGATTGCATGTCTAATTTGAAAGAATTAAATCTTATAGATCCCATTCGTAAGTTTATTGATGGAGGAAAGCCCTTTCTTGGTATTTGTCTTGGTCTGCAGGTTCTTTTTGAAGAAAGTGAAGAATATGGACCTGTGGCTGGTCTGGGAATCCTTCCTGGCAAGGTGGTTAAATTTTCTAGAAACATCTCTGAAACAAAAAATGGTCAACTAATTAAGGTTCCTCATATGGGCTGGAATAAGATTGAGGTAAAAAAAAAAGAGCCTTTGTTTGAAAATATTGATGTTATTGCTCCCTATTTTTATTTTGTTCATTCCTATTACGTAGTTCCAAAAGATAAAAATATGGTAGCTACAGTCACTAACTATGGTATTGAATTTGTTTCAGGTATTCAGTATAAAAATATTTACGCATTT
Source organism: Nitrospina sp. (assembly GCA_018647025.1). Classification (GTDB taxonomy): domain Bacteria; phylum Nitrospinota; class Nitrospinia; order Nitrospinales; family VA-1; genus Nitromaritima. Next base: position 2,107 of record JABGTQ010000064.1, read on the forward strand.
CAATTTCATCCTGAAAAAAGCCAGACTATGGGTCTTGCTCTTCTTGAACGGTTTTCCAATCTCAATTGAACAAGTCTTCTTTTACTGAGAATTCTTATTTCAAAGGAATCTCAATGGTTTTGGTCACAGTCTCTCTCTGGGGAGTGTTGCCCATATTCCTTAAAGTTGGACTTAATTACTACTCAGTAGGGACTATTGCCTGGTTTCGTTTTTTCTTTTCATTTTCAGTTCTGTTTTTATTTTTTTTTATATCTCGTTCGGATTATAGGGTTCTAAGGCAACCACCTATTATAGGAATTTTAGGCGGTGCCGCACTGGCGGCAAACTATTTTGGAATGACTCAGGGAGTTCATTTAAGTGGAGCTTCAAATGCCGCAATTATCATACAAACTGCGCCTCTTTTATTAGTTGTTGCTGGGGTGATTTTTTTTAAAGAAACTATTGGATTTAGGCAGTTGATGGGCATAGCTATATCGATAACTGGTTTCTATCTTTTTTACTTAGATCGGTCAGAAAATG
>JABGTQ010000356.1 GCA_018647025.1 Nitrospina sp.
GCTTAAGGGAATTAATCAAATCGCTAGCTTGCCTAGATGACGTAAACGCAGCAACCTGAAGAGTATGGATTCCGCCTTTTTTGAACGCATTTAGTCTTTTATTTTTAGTATCAACCACTTGACCTTCTTCCCCTACAAATACAGATTGTTGAGTTTGCCACTCTCGATAAATTAGACTTGTGATGGATATTATAACTAGAACAAAAAACCACGTTCTAATCATGAGGAATTTACTAGCGAGGATTCGGAAGAAACTAAGAAGTTTCTTATATGTTCTTCCAAACAGTTCAAAGAAAGACATGGAAAGTCCCATTTGAATTTTTAGCTTTTTTAATAAGCGCAGGTCACTTGCATTGAGCAACTTTAATTGGTGAATTTTACTTGAAAGGTTAGACTCTGCAACTTTTCTTAGCATATCGCTGCGAAACTTATAATCCAAACTCTGAAATACTTCCTCGCATCTTTGATGGAGGGTGCTATCAATATCTTTCCAAGTATTTTTGCAGTAAGAACGAGCAATCATTTCAAGACACTGTGACCCTTCAGATATATCAGATCGAGGAACTTCAAGATAAAATTTCACTGCAAATGAGTCTAATCGATTTGCTCTTAAAAGCTGGGGCAAGACAAGCGCCACTATTTCTTTCAACTGCTCGCTTTTATTTTTTAAAGCCGCTAGAAAAATGGGCTCGGACTTGTTTAAAAATAAACGTTGTTTCAAAAACAATGAAGCTAAGTTATTAACTATAACATCGTCACTGTAATCTCCTGCCTTAAGTATAACAAGGAGCAGATCGACTTCTTCTTTTGTTAAATTATCATCTTCTTTGAAAACGGAGAGTAAAGGAGTACGATAAGATGAATCTTCAGGCCTTAAAAGAAAGGCTTTTAGGTAAATTTTTTGAGCTCTATTATCATTACGCCCAGTGAATAATAGATAGTTTGCGAATTTTAAAATCACATCATCACGCAAACGCTTACCCTTACTAGGATAAAAGTATGAAGTGTACGTGAAATCAAGAACCAACTGAAAACCATCAACAACCTCTTCTGATTTCACAGCACTCGGAAAATTCATGAGTTTATGCAATGAGTTATAAAATTTCTGTTCACCAACTAGTCCGTAAGCAAAGATACCTATAAATAGGCATATAACAAGAAGTACCCACTGGATAAAGAAGTCGTCAAAAGTAGCGATTGGCAACGCTACTTCATGAATAAAGTAAAGGGTAGAAAACCCAAACGTGAACAAAAGAAATAAGGATATTCCTATTCGAACAAAAATGTATTTAAGGGCTTGGTACATTAGTTAATTTAGAAGTTATTGCAGAGTCAATAGGGCTCTGCTGTATGGAGAGTTGACTAGCTTCAATAGCTCGAGGTAAAATGACTGTCTCTTCTTTAACAGCAACGTTCATTGTCTCCATCGACTGATTGTCTGCAAGAGTTCCCGTATGGACATCGACTTTCTCAAATTTAATCCCTTCTGGAACAGGAAAATTAATCTGACTTTTTCCTTGCAGAGCCTTTTCCATATAAAGTGTCCAAATCGGAGCAGCGGCACTAGCTCCTGTCAGGCCCTTCATAGAAAGATCTACCATGGAATCGTTGTTGTCAAACCCAACCCACACGGAAGTAGAAAAAATCTTAGTAAATCCATTAAACCAAGAGTCCTTAAAACTGTTAGTAGTTCCTGTTTTACCTGCAGCAGGATGTTTAAACCCCATTTGTCTAACAATTCTTCCTGTCCCTTCATCTATCACTCCCTGCATCATATTTAGCAGTGGGTAAATTGATTTAGGCGCATAGTTCTGAACTCCGTGATAAAAGTTTTCATACAATGGATTCCCTTTAAAATCCTCAATGCGTTCAATAAAGTAAGGTTCATTGTAAATACCAAGGTTTGCAATCGTACTATACGCTGAGGCCATCTCAAGAGGGGAGACTCCTGAAGTACCAAGTGCAAGAGAAAGATTATTCCCAAGTGGGCTGGTGATACCAAACTGTCGAGCTACTTTTATAACCTTTTCAGGGGTTACCTCCTGAATCAACTTCGCTGAAACAGAATTCAATGACCTCATCATTGCCTTTTTTAAAATAATATCACCTGAATAATTATCATTAAAATTTTTAGGCTCCCATGGGCTTGAACCCTGGATCTCAATAATAACTGGCTCATCTTTAACTATTGAAGCAGGGTTATAACCGTTTCTCTCCATTGCTGTCAGGTAAACAAAAGGCTTAAATGATGAACCAGGAAGTCGGTTATTTGAAGCAGCACGATTAAATTGGCTATTAGAGTAACTACGACCTCCAAGCATAACCCGAACAGCCCCACTTTGGTTTTCTATTGACACCATTCCTACCTGTAAATATTTTTTTCCTTCCCTCTCGACCATCTTGCTTTCTAATAACTCCAAATGAGACAATGCTGATCTCTGAGCAATATCTTGAAGCCGTGTATCCAGAGTAGTAAATACTTTCAACCCACCAAAATGAACAAACTCTTTTCCATATTTACGTTCCAATATCCCAAGTGCATAATTAAGAAAATATCGATTCGGATTATCATCTTCTCTTGGCAGAGACAATTCCAACGACGAAGATAACGCTTCTTTTTTCTCTTCTGAAGAAATTAAATGCTCATTAACCATTCTTGTTAAAATATATTCAGTTCTACGTATAGAACGTTCATAATTTACAAATGGATTGGTATAATTGGGTGAGTTAGGCAAACCTGCCAATAGAGCTCCCTGTAAAACCGTTAGTTCTTGAGCTCTTTTTCTAAAATAAGTTTGCGCGGCTTCTTCAACACCATAAGCACCATTACCAAAATAAATCTGGTTGCAATAAGCCTCAAGAATTTTTTCTTTTGAAAAGGTGGCTTCTAATTGGAATGCTATCAAGAGTTCCTTGACTTTACGTACCCAGTTTCTTTCAAAAGAAAAAAAAAGGTTTTTTGAAAGCTGCTGGGTAATGGTGCTGCCACCCTGCAATATTTTCCCTTTACGGATATTCATGAAGAGCGCTCTCATCAAAGCTCGATGATCCAGCCCTTTGTGCTCATAAAAGTTAGCATCCTCTGCTGCTATGATAGCATTCGTAAAATTGGGAGAAATATCTTCTAGAGGAACAGGATAGCGTTGACCTAAAACTTTAATTCTTTCTCCATCAGCAGAATAAACTTCGGTGGCAAGGCTAAGATTAATTTTTCTCAAGTCATTTGGCAATTGAGGTAAGTCTCGACTAAATAGAAAATAAGATCCTAGTCCAATAAAAACACCAAAAAGCATCAGAATATAAAAGAAAAAAACTAACCGCTCTATGAAAAATCTAATCAAGGATTATCTCCAATTGAAGGAACTGCAAGAGAACTAAACGCTTCCCCCCATATATCAATATTCGTTCTTTCGATTTGTGACAATACATTATTGGCTATATCTTGAGAAACAGGAATTAAAAGAACTCCAGAGTTATAGTCGGTGTTGTACTCAATACCAAATTCAAGGCGAGGCACTATTTTTTTTAAAGACCCAAGTTCTCGAACACCAATACGGGTGATACTGTAGTCCTTGGCAAGAAACCACCTCGGATCAGGGAAAACAGCTTGCTGGGTTTTGGGATCAAGCTCATTCAAAAGTGGAAGAAATACTGCTACGGAAAATATTCGATCTTTTTCAAACCCAACTTCTTCCAAGCTACCTTGCTTAACGGTGCGAGTAGCTTGAACTTCTTGCAGTGCATCCGATGCTACAAATACTTCATGGACAGGAATATTATGCGAATCAAGAAAACCGATGGTAAACCACTGTCCAAAACGTTTTAAAAGAACTCTAGTCCAGTTGTATTTAGAATCTATAGAGATAAGCTCAAATGGCGAAATCATTCGAGTCGACCATTGCCCAGGAAAGTCGTAATAGAGATCAAGAAATTTCTCGCGGGATAATACTAAAGGAAATGATGGTTCGGTATTTTCAAATAAAGCTTTAAGTGAATCGATCCC
>JABGTQ010000357.1 GCA_018647025.1 Nitrospina sp.
AAGAGTCATATCGATAGTCAGTTTTATTAGAGTTTGTTGGGCCTTAGGAAGTTTGATTTTTATTTATATAAAAAGATATATGCTTAAATATTTTTTCAAACGACTATTGCATGGTATTCCGGTTTTGTTTGCGGTGTCTACGATTACTTTTTTGATCATGCGAGTGGTCCCGGGCGGACCATTTGATCAAGAAAAGAGACTTCCCCCAGAAATCTTATCCAATATTCATGCTAAGTATCATCTCGATCAACCTGCTATCACTCAATATCTGCTTTATTTAAAACAATTAGTTCAGGGCGATATGGGGCCTTCCTATAAATATATTGGTCGAGATGTTGCTGACATCATATTGGACACATTTCCAGTATCATTAACTTTAGGGCTGTTGGCTATGCTTGTTGTTGTGGGAATCGGTATTCCTATGGGTGTGTGGTCGGCGTATCGCCAGAACTCGTTGGTTGATAGAGTTTGTATGTTTTATGCAACATTGGGGATCTCTATTCCAAGTTTTGTTTTAGGAACATTACTAGTCTGGTTGATGTCTCATAAATTACAATGGTTGCCACCGGCTCTGTGGGAAGGGCCACGTTATATGATTTTACCAGCAATAGCTTTAGGCGCACCTTTTAGTGGATTTATTGCTCGGTTAACCCGCTCTGCAGTACTGGAAGTATTAGCCTCAGATTATATAAGAACAGCTCGTGCGAAAGGGCTTACAGAATTCGTTATTCTTTTCAAACACACCTTAAAAAATTCTATTTTTCCTATTATTTCAGTACTAGGCCCTTTAACCGCTGGATTAGTGACGGGTTCGTTTGTGATTGAATTTATATTTTCGATTCCTGGTATGGGGAGCTTTTTTATCACTGCTGTGACCAATCGAGACTACCCACTCATTATGGGAGTGACGTTGGTTTATGCCGTATTGATTGTTCTTGCAAATATTTTGGTAGATATTATTTATATGTGGCTTGATCCAAGGGTAAGGATGTGAGTTTTTTATCAAAATTAAGTTTTGGTTTTTTAGGGGTGGTTTTTTTTTCGGCGTTATTTGCCCCTTGGGTTACCCCATATTCCTATGAAACTCAGAATACACTTAATACTTTAGCAACACCGAGTTTTAGTCATGTGATGGGGACTGATCGATTAGGGCGTGATTTGTTTTCGCGTCTTATATATGGCGCGCGTGTTTCTTTGTTTGTAGGCATTTTGACTACACTGCTGGCGCTTTTAATAGGAGTAATTTACGGTTCCATTTCGGGTTACGTTGGAGGGCGAATAGATAGTTTTATGATGCGAGTCGTGGATGTTATATTTGCTCTGCCCGACATGTTGATGATCATACTTATAACAGTAATGATGGGTAGAGGTGTTGCTGGAATGTTTATTGCTCTTACGCTTGTGAGTTGGGTGACGGTTGCGCGTTTGGTTAGAGGGGAAGTATTAAGAATCAAAGAAAAACAATTTATAGAATCTGCCCGCGCATTAGGTGCAAGTAACTCAAGAATATTAATGAAGGAGATATTGCCTAATATTTCGGGTTTGATAATCGTTACTCTGACCTTCAGAATCCCAGTGGCAATTTTATCGGAATCAACCTTAAGTTTTATTGGGTTAGGAATTGCTCCTCCATTTAGTAGTTGGGGAACTTTGGCTAATGAAGGCTGGAAGTCTATAAAGTTTTATCCTCACCTTATTCTATTTCCATCGCTCGCTATTTTTCTAACAATTTTAAGTTTCAACTTCTTAGGTGATAGACTTCGAGATGATCTTGATCCAAGAAACAAAGCCAAGTTTAGCTAAACAGATTATTCTGTAGTCTAGTAATGTCAGTTGGTCTCACATTGTAAAGATATTTTCTTTTAACTTATTATAAGTTTAGGTAAAATAAGGCATGGCTTAAACAAGAAATTTATTTGGAGGCTACCAAGAGGAACCTGAATAACTTTGGAGTCAGTTTTCTTATAAATAGGGAATTGACAAGAGTTGTAAATCGTTATAAATTGGCAAAATTTTAAATAGTACCTATTCGGGCACATTTTAGAGGTTGAATGGTGAGTCGAATTAAAAATGATTTAGTTTGCGAAATCATACGCGTTTCACAGACGAACCTATTGGCTAGAAAAAAACACGAATCCACAGAAGAGTCCGGGGATGATGCAGTAATAAAATGGATTCAGTCGAATGCTGCTAGTTATCGCAGCAAATATCAAGATTGTTTGGATTCATATTCTGCGTTAGAGCTTGGGGATATGTTGAGTAGACTGACTCAATCTAAAACAGATTTGGATAGAATTTTAAAAAAATATCCTAAGCGGTAGTTCTGGTTTGCTGATTTTCCCGAATAACAATAAATAAGATAATTTAAGGAATGATAGTATGGCTGAGACGGAACCTTCCAAAAATGTTGAATCTTCATCGGATAAAAAAAACGAACCAATTGCTATTAAAGAAGATGCTCCTGTAAAAAAAACA
>JABGTQ010000065.1 GCA_018647025.1 Nitrospina sp.
AATTTGTTAATAGAATTAATTGATAAAAGTAAACCTTCATTGATGTCAGTTAATGCCGCTGATCGATATCGTCAGTTTTTCATAGCTCCTAATTCCGATTGACACAATAAATTTGATGCCGTGTTTTTCAGGTCATTTTACCCCTCAACACAAACTAGCAATTCTATGCAAATGCCTTCTTTTACCTTACGCGTGTTAAATAAATTTCACTGTTTTATAGGTGTAAAATTTAAATTTTATTTAAATAAATAGCTGAAGCAAGCAATTATATAGCTTTTTCAAACAGGCTATCTCATGACCTATATTGTTATTATTTACTTCACAATTCCTTTGCAATAGGACCCTAAGTCCACTTAGTGAATGAGTGCGAAAATAAATATTGAGAGGCCGCGCAATACTTATCTAAGGGTTGAAGTAACCTATTAATTTTCTACTTTCTGGATTTGGATATTAGAGTAACAGGACAATTCCAATAACATCTAATTATTAAAGCAGGATTGCTTTAAAAATTATAGTTTTAATGCTCGAGAACTTCTAGAGGTGTAATAGTCGGTAGTCTATTTAGGTACTCCTTAAAAAAACAAGAATATCTTCAAGATAATTTTTAATTGTTCTTATTTTTTAATAAACTAATTAATTTTTATGTAATTTTAAGGTGTAGTTGAGGTTAGGGTATTGATAAAAAAATAATTATTAGTTTACTTTGAATAATTTCACACCCTATTATGTTTAAGTTGATTGCTGCAGGAAGGAAAAGCCGGCAGAGTAAAAGCTCTACCGGCCAAATATTAGACGCATGCTATTTTGGTACAACCTTAGTAGCCTGCGGACCCTTCTGGCCCATTGACTTTTCAAATTCCACATCCTGGCCTTCATTTAGGGTTTTAAATCCTTCACCCTGAATTTCAGAAAAATGAACAAAGCAATCCTCCCCGTCCTCTGATTCGATAAAACCAAAACCTTTGCTTTCATTAAACCATTTTACTTTTCCTACAGTCATTCGAATATTCTCCTACTATCTCGATACAGCTTTTCAAGTCATTTTGAAAACAGCTCCCCGATGCTTAAATTAAAAACCGGCTATACTCATAATTTTTGAAAAAGGCTTTTAAGACAAAAATCCTCCCAACCGAAAGGGATTGGTTCACTAAAGCTTTACATCATATCCTAAATCACCTTGCATGTACTTCAAATATAGCAAAAAATTTAGACAACCGATTTACCAGACTCCTTATATCATATTATTTAACTAGAGTAACATTTTTATATTACAGGCAGAAAAAGATTTTCATCCAACTTGGATTTATTTACCATCCCAGATGCCACCCTAAATAAAAAATGAGCTACGACCTAAGCCGTAACCCATTGTTTAAAATGATCGGGGCGAGAGGATTCGAACCTCCGACCCCCTACTCCCAAAGCAGGTGCGCTAGCCAGGCTGCGCCACGCCCCGATATTTTTTTGCCTCCTAAGTTTTCCTAGTGCATCTTGGCCATTTTCATCCTTTGCTCTGCAGTCAATAGGTTAAGGAGTTGTATCTTAGCATTAATCATTGCCAGGATTTTATTAGTTTTCGAAGCCACAATTTTTGTTCCCGCGATACGAATTTTCGCTTCATCAACTTCCCCGGAATGAACCTGAAGATCTAGTTCTATGTGCGCGATTTTATGATCCGCTATAGCTTGAATTATTATCTTATTGAAATCTGCATCCAGTTCTTTCATCGTCTGGATCTGCGCATCCGTCAAACCCAGTTTGTTTTTATAATGCATCACATGCTTAAAAGGACTCTGGCCATGGCCTCCGTGAGAACCTTTTTTATGACCGTAAGATTTTCCATAGCCACCCATGGAACCATATTTACTTTTCCCATGGCCAGACTTTCCATGTGAATATGATTTTGATTTACTGCCCTCAGATTTCTTATGACCGTATGATTTTCCATAGCCACCCATAGAACCATGTTTACTTATCCCGTGGCCTGACTTTCCATGTGAATATGATTTTGATTTGCTGCCCTCAGATTTCTTATGACCGTATGATTTTCCATAGCCACCCATGGAACCATGTTTACTTTTCCCGTGGCCTGACTTTCCATATGAATATGATTTTGATTGGCTGTCTTCGGGTTTTTTCTGGGTATGACTTCCTGAAATATGCCCCGACGAACTATGTGAATACGATTTAGCCTTACTGCCTTGATTATTTTGTTTATGAGCTCCATATCCAATAGCTGAATCCGGCGACCTATGTGAATAAGATTTAGCCTTACTGCCTTGATTGTTTTGCTTATGAGCTCCATATCCAATAGCTGAATCCTTGGTTTTTTGCTCCTCTTTATAGCTAAAACTTCCGGTGCTACCAGTCCCCTTCAAGCTTTCGATTGCTGATGAATCTGAGTCCGAAATAGCTAAGTTTGCAGAAACCAAAGTTCCAAGAAAAATAAAAATTGTTAGCATAGCTAATCTCCGTATAAGCGTTAACATGAATTTCTCCTAACTTTGTTCAATAAGAATTTTTTTAGTTTTAAAACTAATATGGTGCGCCTGGCAGGATTCGAACCTGCGACCTACGGATTCGAAGTCCGGCATTCTATCCAGCTGAACTACAGGCGCATTAGTCAAAAATTTGGGGCGAGCGACGGGACTTGAACCCGCGACCACTCGGACCACAACCGAGAGCTCTACCAACTGAGCTACGCCCGCCGTTTTGCTCAATACGATATAAATCTTTCGGGCAAGATATCAGATTTTAATCGATTGCTACCTTATTGTAAAATAAAAATTTATCTTATTTTTTAAAGGTTTTAACTTAATCAAACTAACCTTTATTGTCATCCCCCCAGCCCGTAAACTTATACAACTATTTGATTACCCTGAGGTGACCCCTGTCTTTTCCCGATCGACCAGACTGCCGTTTTTTTGATACCTTCGATTGCTTCTCCACATTTTTTAATTCTGGCTCTGACTCAAGACTAGATTCTTTCACATTTGCACCAACCTCAAATTTTAAATCTTTTGGAAAACTTGCCTCCCACACTTGTCCTTTTTTACTGTTTGGTTCATGAATTGCCCAAACGGCCTCGAAAGGAATAACACATTTATGAGGCCTACCGCCAAACGCGAGGGTGGCAAAAATTCCAGTCTCTTGGACATCAAATGGCCGTCTGAAATTCATGTTGAAGACAAGG
>JABGTQ010000358.1 GCA_018647025.1 Nitrospina sp.
CTTTCTTATATAGTTTTCTGGCCCATTCTTCATCACCAAGCTTTAAACATATACAGTCGGCAAGCTCATAAAATTCGGAATGTTCTTTTGCTATGTTCTCGGCTTTCTTATAAATTTTTATTTGCCATTCATTGTCCTCAAATGTACCAAAAATGCTATCGGCTAAGTCACACAACTCACGCACATTTTCTGAATCGTTTTCTGCCTTATTGTAAAGTTTTTTCGCCCAACCTTTATCATTCAGGGTTTCAGTAATACTAAAGGCTAGCCAGTTCAAATCTAGGCTGTTTTCTGCTCTATCCATGGACTTATGGTATAAAGCTTTTGCCCAATCTTTATCGCCAAGCACTTCAGAAACACTATAAGCGAGCCAATTCAGGTCTAAACTATCTTCGGCTTTATCCTCTGCTTTTTTATAAACCTTTTCTGCCCATTTTCTATCTCCTGCATAAACTAGATTGTCGCCAACTTGTTTAAGGTCACACGCATCTTGGGCTTTAGCTTCAGCATCTTGAAATTTTTTAATTAGAAAATTGTCATTGTTACGTGCTTGCCCTAAATTTTCTCTAATGTTATTTGTTTTTTCCTTTGATGAAGACATCTTTTTTTTGACTTGTCCAGTTAAGGGCAGCCGGGAATACTCCAGATAGTGAATTTTATCACCAGCATAAATAAAGCTTTTTTCGTACTTTGTTTTGGGCAGGTGATCACGGTTTATTATAATGCCTGACTCTGGACTTTTGTTTTGCAACAAAGGTTCGGAATTGAAGTATTCCAGCATTTCCGAAGCATAGGGTTCGCTATCTGTTGCTATATAAATATGACCATCGGGTGCCAGCTTTCTGGACATCAACTTGACTAGCTCTGGCTTAACCAACCTTCGCTTGAAATGCCTTTTTCTGGGCCATGGGTCAGGGAAATTTATATAGACCGTGTCCAGTTCACCATCATGAAAAAGAAGAGGGATTTTTTTACGCACATCTCCATAGATAACACGAATATTATTTAAGTTTAGATTGTTAACCCTGATCAATAGTTTTTGAATACCATTTTGTGAAAAATCTACCCCCACAAAATTGCTATTAGGATCCCGGATCGCCATCTCAACTAGAAAATCTCCCATTCCAAATCCAACTTCTAGCTTTATAGGCTGGCTATTCCTGAATTCGTCTTGCCAATTTAGGTGCTCATTCACATCAAGAAAAAAAGGGTCCTCCACAACGAACACAGAAGAAGGTCTGGCTGTTAGTAAACTCATTTTTTCATAGCCTAATAAAATTTAGCCTTATTCAAAATGGCATTTTCGGATAATTTTAAATTCTTTGCAAGTTTGAAGGATTTGTTGACTCATTTTTAATGAAGAGTTTTGTGGTACATAATGACCAAAACCCCGATTTTTAATAAACCATGCTAAACTTTTCAATAATCAATTTATTTAAAAAATATTTATGAAAAAATTTCTTGTCCTCCAAACAATATTCACTGCTTTGCTTTTATCCTCATTTGCTTATGCTCACGGGATGTCTGAAGCCGAAAAGCAAGCTATTCTAGAAGGAGGAAACCTTCAATTTTTAAAGATTGGCGCAACTCATATGTTGACTGGTTACGACCATCTTTTATTTATTTTTGGAATAGTCTTTTTTCTCACCACCTTTATGGATGTAGTCAAAACTATAACTGCCTTTACATTAGGGCATAGCATAACTCTTATCGCAGCGACCTTGATGGGTGTAACTGTTGACTATTTTTTAATTGACGCAGTAATTGCCTTGAGCGTTTGCTACATCGGCTATGAAAATATTGGCGGGTTCCGTAAACTTTTTAAAAAATCACCCAATTTGATTTGGGCTGTATTTATATTTGGACTAATTCATGGATTAGGATTGTCCACAAGGCTTCAACAGTTGCCTCTAGGAGAAGAAGGTATTTTATTGAGAATATTATCCTTTAATTTAGGAATTGAGTTAGGACAAGTTGTCGCGTTGTGTTTAATAATTGCCCTGCTATTTAGATGGCGAAATAAGCAGTTATTCCTGCAAATTAGTACCATCTCTAATAATGGACTTATTTTGGCAGGGGCCTTTTTATTTTTAATGCAGA